>JAEWVY010000337.1 GCA_023396625.1 Pseudomonadota bacterium
TGCTGTGTCAGCCAAGCCTGGCATTGGGCGAGTGCCTGTGGGTGGGCCATCACGACTTCAACGCCATCGAGCGAGTTGACCTGGCGCAGCAGGTTGTGACGGACGAGCAGGCTGACTTCTCCGACCACGTGGACGGGCGAGCGCAGGAACAGGTCGAGCGAACGGGCGACCACGCCTTCTGTGGAATTCTCCATGCCGACCACGCCGAACTGCGCCGTGCCCGCGGCCGTGGCGTGGAACACTTCGTCGAAGTTGGCGCAGTAGATCAGGTTGGCGGCGCTGCCGAAGAATTCGATCGCAGCCTGTTCGCAGAACGTGCCCTGGGGGCCGAGCACCGCCACGCGCTGCGGTGCCTCCAGCGCCAGGCAGGCCGACATGATTTCACGCCAGATGGCAGCGACATGCTGATTGAGCAGGGGCCCCCGATTGGCCGCCTGGATTTTTTCAATGACCTGGGCCACGCGGTCTGGACGGAAAAACGGCGAGCCCTCCTGTCGCTTGATCTCGCCGACCTGTTCGGCCACGCGGGCGCGCTGGTTCAACAGCGAAAGCAGTTGCTGGTCCAGGCTGTCGATCTGCACGCGCAGTGCGGCCAGGGCGTGGGACTGTGCGGGTTGCGTCATCGTGCTCAGGTCCGGGTCTGCTCGAAGTCGTGCATGTAGTCCACCAGCGCCTGCACCCCTTCCAGTGGCATGGCGTTGTACAGGCTGGCTCGCAGGCCGCCCACCGATTTGTGGCCCTTGAGCTGAAGCAGCCCGCGTGCCTGTGCTCCGGCAAGGAAATCATCGTAGCCTCGGCCTTCAGGGCCGGGGTCGCGCAAGAAGAACGGCACGTTCATCCGGGAGCGGCAGGCCGGATCGACGGGGTTGTGGAACACCTCGGATCGGTCGATGGCCGTGTAGAGCAGCTGCGCCTTGGCGATGTTGCGCTGTTCCATCGCGGCGACACCGCTGAGCGTTCCTTCGCGCTGGCGTTTGAGCCACTGGAAGGTCAGGCCCGCCATGTAAATGGCAAAGGTTGGCGGTGTGTTGTACATGGACCGATTTTCAGCCACCGTCCTGTAGTTGAAGGCGCCAGGGCAGATCGGCAGGGCGCGGCCCAGCAAATCCTCACGCACTACCACCAGGGTCAGACCCGCGGGCCCCAGGTTCTTTTGCGCGCCGCCGAAGGCCAGGCCGACACGTGACCAATCCACCGGCCGCGATGCCACGTGGGATGAAAAATCGATGACCAGCGGTGCGTCCGAGCCCAGGGTGCCGAGGTCTGGGAGCTCCTGGAACTCCACGCCATGGATGGTCTCGTTGCTGCAGACATGCACATAGCTTGCCTTGGGATCGAGTTGCCAGGTGGACGGCGCTGGCACACGAGTGAAGTGTTCGCCTTCGCCGCTGGCCGCCACCCGGGCTGTGCAATACCGCAGGGCTTCTTTCTGGGATTTCTGGCTCCAGCTGCCCGTGATCACGAAGTCGGCCGACCCGCCGCCAGACAGGTTCAGTGGCACGATGGCGTTTTCCGCCAGGCCGCCGCCCTGCATGAACAGGATATGAAAATGGGCGGGAACGGCGAGAAGTTCACGGAGGTCGGCTTCGGCCTGCTCGCAGATCGAAACAAATTCCCTGCCGCGATGGCTCATCTCCATCACGCTCAAGCCGCTGCCGTGCCAGTCCAGCATTTCCGCTGCGGCCTGTGCGAGCACTTCGGCCGGCATCGCCGCCGGCCCCGCCGAGAAATTGAAGGGTCGTTTCTGTTTTATGAACAAAATATGCCTTTATCCAGCGCCAACTATATATAGTTTGCTACTAATTTAATATTACAAAGACCAGTTCCCTGGCTTAGCCCGCGTCGGTTTCCTGTGCCGGCGCGGGACCGCCATCCTCCGGACCGTCACTGGCACCCTGGGCGCTGGCCGGATTGGCGTCGTTTTCCACGATGCGTTGCAGGCCAATGAGTTGGGCGCCTTCGTCGAGTGCGATCAGTGTCACGCCCTGGGTGGCCCGTCCAAGTTCACGAATTTCGCTCACGCGGGTGCGCACCAGCACGCCCTTGTCGGTGATGAGCATGATCTCGTCGTCGGCATGCACCAGCGTGGCGGCCACGACCTTGCCGTTGCGCTCGCTTTGCTGGATGGCGATCATGCCCTTGGTGCCGCGGCCGTGGCGCGTGTATTCCACGATGGAGGTGCGTTTGCCATAGCCGTTCTCGGTGGCCGTGAGCACGCTTTGCTGCTCGTCTTCGGCCACCAACATGGCGATCACGCTCTGGCCCTCTTCGAGCATCATGCCGCGCACACCGCGTGCCGCACGGCCCATGGGGCGCACGTCGTTTTCGTCGAAACGCACGGCCTTGCCGCCGTCCGAGAACAGCATCACGTCGTGCTGTCCATCCGTGAGCGCCGCGCCGATCAGGAAGTCGCCTTCATCCAGATCCACGGCGATGATGCCGGCCTTGCGCGGATTGCTGAATTCATCGAGCGCCGTCTTTTTGACGGTGCCCATGCTGGTCGCCATGAACACGTAGTGGTCGGCCGGGAAACTGCGGAACTCACCGGTCAGCGGCAGCACCACGGTGATCTTCTCGCCTTCGGCCAGCGGGAACATGTTGACGATGGGGCGACCGCGCGAGCCGCGTGAACCCTGGGGCACCTCCCACACCTTGAGCCAGTACAGGCGCCCGCGGTCGGAGAAGCACAGGATGTAGTCGTGCGTGTTGGCGATGAAGAGCTGGTCCACCCAGTCGTCTTCCTTGGTGGCCGTGGCCTGCTTGCCGCGTCCCCCCCGTTTTTGCGCGCGGTATTCGGACAGGGGCTGGCTCTTGATGTAGCCACTGTGGCTCAGCGTCACCACCATGTCGGTCGGGGTGATCAGGTCTTCCGTGCTCAGGTCGTGGGCGCTGTGTTCGATCAGGCTGCGGCGCGCGCCCAGCTTGGTCTGGCCGAACTCCTGCTTGATCGTGCCCAGTTCCTCGCCGATGATGGTCGAGACGCGCTCGGGCTTGGCCAGGATGTCCAGCAGATCCTCGATCTCGGCCATGACCTCCTTGTATTCCGCCACGATCTTGTCCTGTTCCAGGCCGGTCAGGCGCTGCAGGCGCATTTGCAGGATTTCCTGCGCCTGCGTGTCGCTCAGGCGATACAAGCCGTCATGGCCCATGCCCAGGGCCGTGTCCAGCCCATCCGGGCGGTAGTCGTCGGCGTTGACCACGCCGCCGTCGGCGCGGGTACGGGTGAGCATTTCGCGCACCAGCTTGCTGTCCCAGGGGCGCGTCATCAGTTCCGCCTTGGCCACCGGCGGGGTGGGGGCGTTGCGGATGATGGCGATGAACTCGTCGATATTGGCCAGCGCGACGGCCAGACCCTCGAGCACGTGGCCGCGTTCGCGGGCCTTGCGCAGGGTGAAGATGGTGCGGCGCGTCACCACTTCGCGACGGTGTTGCAGGAAGACCTCGATCAGGTCCTTGAGGTTGCACAACTTGGGTTGGCCGTTGATCAGGGCCACCATGTTGATGCCGAAGGTGTCCTGCAGTTGCGTCTGCTTGTACAGGTTGTTGAGCACCACTTCCGGCACTTCGCCGCGCTTGAGCTCGATCACCAGGCGCATGCCCGATTTGTCGGACTCGTCCTGGATGTGGCTGATGCCTTCGATCTTCTTCTCGTTGACCAGTTCGGCCATGCGCTCCTGCAGCGTCTTCTTGTTGACCTGGTAGGGCAGTTCATCGACGATGATGGCCTGGCGCTGGCCCTTGTCGATGTCCTCGAAATGGCAGCGCGCGCGCATCACCACCTTGCCGCGGCCGGTGCGGTAGCCTTCCTTCACGCCGGTGATGCCGTAGATGATGCCGGCGGTCGGGAAGTCCGGCGCGGGGATGATTTCCATCAACTCATCCACGCTGGCCTGCGGGTTGCGCAGCAGATGCAGGCAGGCGTCCACCACTTCGTTCAGGTTGTGCGGCGGGATGTTGGTGGCCATACCCACGGCAATGCCGGCCGAGCCGTTGACCAGCAGATTCGGGATCTTGCTGGGCAGCACCAGGGGTTCCTGTTCGCTGCCGTCGTAGTTGGGGCCGAAATCGACCGTTTCCTTGTCGATGTCGCCCAGCATTTCATGGGCGATCTTGGTCAGGCGGATTTCCGTGTAACGCATGGCGGCGGCGTTGTCGCCGTCCACGGAGCCGAAGTTGCCCTGGCCGTCCACCAGCATGTGGCGCAGCGAAAAATCCTGGGCCATGCGCACGATGGTGTCGTACACCGCGCTGTCGCCATGCGGGTGGTATTTACCGATCACGTCACCCACGATACGGGCGGACTTCTTGTACGGACGGTTCCAGTCGTTGTTCAACTCGTGCATCGCGAACAGCACGCGGCGATGCACGGGTTTCAGGCCGTCCCGCGCGTCCGGCAGCGCCCGTCCCACGATCACGCTCATCGCGTAGTCGAGGTAGCTCCGGCGCATCTCCTCCTCTAGACTGACAGGCAGGGTTTCTTTGGCGAATTGGGTCATGGGAGGTCGTCTGACGAAGAAGGAGGGATTTTAGGTGGAATACCATGTCGCAATTCAGCAACACAAGGGCGCGCAGGGCATTGCGTCATGTCGCGAAGCCGCCGGATCGTCCCGGTTTGGGCATGCCGCTGTGGCACAATGAAACCAGCGTTTGCGGTGGTGGTCACCCCAGACGTCCATTATTCGCAGCGAGGCTGCGGCTTTTTCCCCAGAGGAGAACCATGAAGAAACTGAACAAACTGGCGATCTTGTTTGCCTCCGCAGCCGTGGCTGGTTCCGCCTTTGCCGCGGGCTCTTCCGCCAATTCCGACAACTGGCGCAACAACCATGGCAACCTGCAGTGGAAAAACGGTGATGGCACCTTGTGCTGGCGCGACAATTTCTGGACGCCTGCCACGGCAGCCAAGGAATGTGATGGCGCGCTGAAGGCTGCGGCACCCGCACCCGCACCCGCGCCTGCCGCAGCACCCGCTGCTGCCCCGGCTCCTGCGCCCGCTCCCGCGCCGAAGCCTGCCCCTGCCGCAGCTTCCAAGGTGACCTACGCGGCGGACGCCTTCTTCGATTTCGACAAGTCCGTGCTGAAGCCCGAAGGCAAGGCCAAGCTGGATGACTTGGTCGGCAAGATCAAGGGGATCAACCTCGAAGTCATCATCGCCGTGGGCCACACCGATTCGGTGGGTACCGACGCTTATAACCAAAAGCTGTCGGTTCGCCGCGCCGAAGCCGTCAAGGCCTATCTCGTGTCCAAGGGCATTGAGAAGAACCGCGTGTATACCGAAGGCAAGGGTGAGAAACAGCCCGTGGCCAGCAACAAGACCTCCGAAGGCCGCGCGAAGAACCGTCGCGTGGAAGTCGAAGTGGTCGGCACCCGCGCCCAGTAATCCCCCCGGGATTGCCAGCGAAGAAACCGCGCCTCGGCGCGGTTTTTTTCATTTTGGGGTGGCGGATAATCAGCCCATGAACCCGAACGTCAATGCCGATCCGGCCGAACTGGCCAAGTTTTCCGAGCTGGCCCACCGCTGGTGGGACCCCGACAGCGAATTCCGGCCCCTGCACCAGATCAACCCGCTGCGCCTGGGCTGGATCGACGGCCTGGCGCCGCTGGCCGGCCAGCGCG
>JAEWVY010000371.1 GCA_023396625.1 Pseudomonadota bacterium
CTGCAGCACCGCCGCCATCGGCGCCTTCAGCCCCTTGATCCGCCCGTGCGGAATGGCCACGCCATGGCCCAACCCCGTCGACCCCAGCCGCTCGCGGGCGAACAGGCTGTCCGTGATCACTGCGCGGCTGAGTCCATGCAGGCTCTCGAACAACAGGCCGACTTCCTCGAACGCGCGCTTTTTGCTGGTCGCGTCAACGCTCACGAGGACTTGCGCGGCCGGAAGAATGGAAGCAAGGCGGTTCATGGTCTAAAAAACATTATGCACCTGCCGCCGCCGCGCACCGGTTCCCGGCACGTGGCGGCGGGCGATGAGGTCAGAACTTCGGTAGATTGAACTGCGGCGGCACGCCCATGCGGGTGTTGATGATCCACTGCTGGGCAATCGACAGGATGTTGTTCGTCAGCCAGTACAGCACGAGGCCGGCCGGGAAGAAGAAGAACATCACGCTGAAGATCAGCGGCATCAGCCACATCATCTTCGCCTGCACCGGATCCGGCGGCGCCGGGTTGAGCGCCGTCTGCAGCAGGCTGCTGAGGGTCATCAGCAGCGGCAGGATGTAAAGCGGATCGGGCGCGGACAGGTCATGAATCCAGCCGATCCAGGGCGCGTTGCGCATCTCCACGCTCGACAACAGCACCCAGTACAGGGCGATGAACACCGGGATCTGGATCATGATCGGGAAACACCCGCCCATGGGATTGACTTTTTCCTCGCGGTAGATGCGCATCATCTCCTGCTGCATCTGCTGTGGGTTGTCCTTCAGCCGCTCGCGCATTTCCATGACGCGCGGGTTGATCGATTTCATCTTCGCCATGCTGGCGTAGGCCTTGGCATTGAGCCAGTAGAACGCCACCTTCAGCAGCACCACGAGCGCCACGATGGACCAGCCCCAGTTGTGGATCAGGCCATGCAGTTTGTCGAGCAGCCAGTACAACGGCTTGGCGAGAATCGTCAGCCAACCGTAGTCCTTGACGAGTTCAAGGCCGGGGGCCACCGATTCGAGCATCTTCTCTTCCTGCGGACCGACGAACAGCTGCGCGTCCACCACTTTGCTGGTCCCAGGCGCCACGGCACCGGTCGCGGTGATCATCTGGACCCGGTAGCAGCAGTCGGGCACCGCGTAGCCCAGATCCCTGGCTTCCATCGAAATGCTGCGCTTGACACCGGCCGGCAAAAGCCAGGCGCTGGCAAAGTAGTGCTGCACCATGGCGACATAGCCGTCGCTCGACTCCTTCTCGAATTCGGCCTTGCCTTTCTTGATGTCGGCAAAGTCCACCTTCTGGTATTTCTTGGCCTCGGTGTACACCGCGGGCCCCGTGAAGGTGGAATAGAACGACGACTCCCCTGGCGGCTTGCTGCCGTCGCGCACGAGTTGCAGGTACAGCTGCGGCGCCACCGGCGCCGTGCCGGTGTTCACCACCTCGTGCCGGACCGCCATTGCGTAAGCACCGCGTCGGAGGGTGTAGGTCTTGATGAGCTTGACCCCGCCAACCTCGGGCGACTCGAACTTCAGCACCAGTTCGCTGGCACCGTCCTTGAGGCTGCGGTCCCCGCTGAAGCGCATCGGCGTCTTGTGCGTGGGAAACACGCCGCCAATCAGCCCACTTTGCGCCAGATAGATGCGTTGGGCGCTTTCATCGAACAGGACCTGTTGGGCGTCGCGCTCCACCGCGTCCCCATATTTGAGGAAAGCCGACTTGACGAGCGCCCCTCCCTCGCTGTCGAAAGTGAGCTTCAGCACGTCGGTCTGGACCTCGATGCGCTCGCGCGGCGTGGCGGGCTGCTCGGCCGCGGGCACCACCGCACCGGGCACGCGCTCGGCGCCAGCCGGGGCGGCCCCTGTTGCGGCAACCCTTGCCGACGCCACGGGAGCCGCGCCGCTGGCCGTCGTGCTGGCGGGCGAGGGGAAAAAGGTGGCCTTGTTTCCGTTGTACACCTGCCATTGATCCCACAGCAGGACCATCGAAAAGCCAAAAATCACCCACAGGATGGTGCGCCGGATATCGTTCATGAGGAGGACTTTTTTGTCGAAATGGGAGAAAGCAGCCGGGTAAAGAGCCGGGGCTTTTCGGTGGGCACCGGATCGTGCCCGCCTTCACACCAGGGCTGACACCTGGCCAGGCGGCGCAAAACGAGATAGCCGCCGGCCGCGGCGCCATGCTGCTCGATCGCTTGCAGGGCATAGACCGAACAGGTGGGCTCGAAGCGGCAGGCATTGCCCAGCCAGGGGCTCAACAGCAGACGATAGGCCCGGACCAGCCCCAGCAGCAGGCGCTTCATCATGCGGACGCTCCATCGACCGCCGGGGAGGGCGCGCGGGAAAAAAGCAGATCGAGTTCCGCGCGGATGGCCCGCCGAAGCAGGGGCGAGGTGGCGCTGACGAACGCTGTCCGGTCGAATTCGGCACGCAGCCGCACCACGTGGGCTGTCGCTGGCCAGCGGGCAGCCCACGCCGCGCCCAAACTGTAGATTTGGCGCTTGATGGTGTTGCGGGTCACGGCGCGACGCGCCCAGCGCTTGGGCACCAGTGCACCGAGCCAGCCATCGGCCCCCTCAAAAAGAGGCTGGGTCGACTCCGGCATCAGCGCCCGGAAATCGAGGCGATGCAGGGCAAAGTGAGTTGTGCGCGCCACGGTGCCACCACCCATGACCGCCTGGAACTGCGCCCGCGTCTTTAGCCGTTGCACGGTGTCAACGTGGAGAAGCCGTCATGCGCCATCGCACAGACTGTCTGGCGCATGAAACAAGGCCGGGCCATGGGGCACCCCAGATGACTTTCGCTGGCGAGCCCGTGCGGGTTCGCTGAAGCGGGCTTAGACCGCCAGACGCTTGCGACCCTTGGCGCGGCGGGCGTTGATCACGGCGCGGCCACCACGCGTCTTCATGCGAACGAGGAAGCCGTGGGTACGGGCGCGACGCGTCTTGGAAGGCTGGTAGGTGCGTTTCATGATGAGATCCTTGCGATGTTCAGATAGGGTTCCCCCTGAACACTTTCAGGGAAACCAATAATTATCGCAAAATTTCGTAACCTCAGCAAAATCCTCCCCCGATATTCTCTGGGGCATCGCGTTTCCCCCTCACCGGCATGGTGGCCTTCGGCATGTGGATAAGGCCTTGATAAACTAGAATCGCGGGCCCGTCTCATGAAAAATATCCACAAAAAACCACCACCCACCATGACCGAGGGACATCACAGCGAAGCGGGCAGCCCGGTGGCCCTGGATGCGGGACAAAGCCTTTGGCAGGCCTGCATCGACCAGTTGGCCCAGGAACTGCCGGAACAGCAGTTCAATACCTGGATCAAACCTCTGAACGCACAGGTCAGCGAGGATCTCTCGCGGGCCGTCATTTTCATTGCGAACCGCTTCAAGCTCGACTGGATCCGGGCCCAATATGCCGGCCGCATCGCGGCACTGCTGGAAAAGACGTATGGGCAACCCATACAGCTCGAGTTAGCGCTTACTCCCAGAGAAACGCCCGTACAGACTCAAATTCCGTCGACCTCGCAGGTCATCGAAGACGCTCTGACACCGGCCGCGAACTCTGCTGATACCCCCGCCGGCGGCGGCTTTCGCAATCGCCTGAATACGGCGCTGACCTTCGAAACCCTGGTCGAGGGCACGGCCAACCGCATGGCGCGGGCGGCAGCCATGCATGTGGCCACCATGCCGGGGCATCTCTACAACCCGCTGTTCATCTATGGCGGCGTCGGTCTGGGCAAGACCCACCTGGTGCATGCGGTGGGCAACAAGCTGCTGGCCGACCGGCCGGACGCCAAGGTTCTCTACATCCATGCGGAGCAATTCGTTTCGGATGTGGTCAAGGCCTATCAGCGCAAGACTTTCGACGAATTCAAGGAACGTTACCACTCGCTGGATCTGTTGCTGATCGACGATGTCCAGTTCTTCGCCAACAAGGACCGCACCCAGGAAGAATTCTTCAACGCTTTCGAAGCCCTGCTGGCCAAGAAGTCGCACATCGTCATGACCAGCGACACCTACCCCAAGGGCCTGACGGACATCCACGAGCGGCTGGTGTCGCGTTTCGATTCCGGACTGACCGTCGCCATCGAGCCCCCCGAACTCGAGATGCGCGTGGCCATCCTGATCAACAAGGCCCGGGCCGAAGGCTCGGAGATGCCGGAGGAAGTGGCCTTCTTCGTGGCGAAGAACGTGCGCTCCAACGTGCGCGAGCTCGAAGGCGCGCTGCGCAAGATCCTGGCCTACTCGCGCTTCAACCAGAAGGACATCTCCATCCAGCTCGCGCGGGAGGCGCTGCGCGACCTGCTGTCCATCCAGAATCGGCAGATTTCGGTGGAGAACATCCAGAAGACCGTGGCGGACTACTACAAGATCAAGGTCGCGGACATGTATTCCAAGAAGCGCCCGGCCAGCATCGCCCGGCCACGCCAGATTGCGATGTACCTGGCCAAGGAGCTGACGCAAAAAAGCCTGCCCGAGATCGGGGAGCTGTTTGGCGGGCGGGATCACACCACCGTGCTGCACGCGGTGCGCAAAATTTCGTCGGAACGCCAGCAACTCACCGAACTCAACCAGCAGCTGCATGTCCTCGAGCAGACGCTCAAAGGCTGAGCCCGGATCGCCGCGTGAAAAAGGGGAAAATGCCACATTGGCCGCTGCCGCAGCGTCATGGCGGATTTTGAAATCGAAGAAACAGACCAGAGGTGGACATGATCGTTTTGAAGGCAACCCAGGACAAGGTACTTTCCACCTTGCAGTCCGTGGCCGGTATCGTGGAGCGGCGCCATACCCTGCCCATCCTGGCCAATGTGCTGATCCGCAAGACCGGCACGAACGTGCAGTTCACCACCAGCGACCTCGAAATCCAGATCCGGACCACCGCCGAGCTTGACGGCGATGCCGGCAATTTCACCACCACGGTGGGCGCGCGCAAGCTGATCGACATCCTGCGCACCATGCCCGCGGATCAGACGGTGAGCCTCGAGTCTTCCCAGTCCAAGCTCATCCTGAAAGGGGGCAAGAGCAAGTTCACGCTGCAGAGCCTGCCCGCCGAAGACTTCCCGCTGGTGCAGGAAGCCGCCAGCTTCGGCCCGTCGTTCAGCGTCCCGCAGAAGACCCTCAAGGAACTGCTGGGCCAGGTGTCGTTTGCCATGGCGGTGCATGACATCCGTTACTACCTCAACGGCATCCTGTTCGTGGCCGAAGGCACACAGCTCGCGCTGGTGGCCACCGACGGCCACCGCCTCGCCTACGCCAGTGCGACGCTGGACGTGGAAGTGCCCAAGCAGGAAGTCATCCTGCCGCGCAAGACCGTGATGGAGCTGCAGCGCCTGTTGTCGGACGCTGGCGGCGACAACCAGCCACACATGGAAATGCAGTTCGCCAACAACCAGGCCAAGTTCAGTTTTGGCGGCATGGAATTCGTGACCAAGCTGGTCGAGGGCAAGTTCCCCGACTACAACCGCGTCATTCCGCGCAACCACAAAAACAGCGTCACGCTCGGCCGGCAAGCGCTGCTTGCGACATTGCAGCGCACCGCGATTCTCACCAGCGAGAAATTCAAGGGCGTGCGACTGAACATCGACCCCGGCACGCTGCGCGTGGCGTCCAGCAACGCCGAGCAGGAAGAGGCCATGGATGAACTGGACATCGACTACAGCGGCGACAGCATCGAAATCGGCTTCAACGTCACTTACCTGATCGACGTGCTGAGCAACATGAGCCAGGACATGGTGAAGGTCGAATTGCAGGACAGCAACAGTTCCGCGCTGATCACCATCCCGGGCAACGCCACGTTCAAGTACGTGGTGATGCCCATGCGCATTTGACGCTACGATAAATGTAGCGAACAATGACCAAAACCCGCTGGATAAGGCGGGTTTTGACCATTCAAGAGATTGAGAAAACCCGACATGACCGACGCCAGCAAAGCCCAGGACTCCGTGCACACGGGGCCCTCCTCGCAGGACAGCTCCAACTTCCAGCCCATCATCGACGCCCACCAGACGGGGGCCTCGGCAGGTTATGGCGAGGGCGCCATCCAGATCCTGGAAGGGCTGGAGGCCGTGCGCAAGCGGCCGGGCATGTACATCGGCGACACCTCCGACGGCACGGGCCTGCACCACCTGGTGTTCGAGGTGGTGGACAACTCCATCGACGAAGCGCTGGCCGGCCACTGCGACGACATCGTCGTCACCATCCACTCCGACAACTCCGTGAGCGTGGTGGACAACGGGCGCGGCATTCCCACCGGCGTGAAGATGGACGACAAGCACGAGCCCAAGCGCTCGGCCGCCGAAATCGCCCTGACCGAACTGCACGCCGGCGGCAAGTTCAACCAGAACAGCTACAAGGTCTCCGGCGGCCTGCACGGCGTGGGCGTGAGCTGCGTGAACGCCCTGTCCAAGATGCTGCGCCTGACCGTGCGCCGCGACGGCAAGGTGCACGTGCTGGAGTTCTCCAAGGGTTTCGTGCAGAACCGCATCACCGAAGTCGTGGACGGCGTGGCCATCTCGCCCATGAAGATCACCGGCGAGACCGAGAAGCGCGGCACCGAAGTGCACTTCCTGCCCGACGTCGAAATCTTCCGCGAGAACAACGACTTCCACTACGAAATCCTCTCCAAGCGCCTGCGCGAGCTGAGCTTCCTGAACAACGGCGTGCGCATCCGCCTCAAGGACGAGCGCACGGGCAAGGAAGACGACTTCGCCGGCGCCGGCGGCGTGCAAGGCTTCGTCAACTTCATCAACAAGGGCAAGACCGTCCTGCACCCCAACGTGTTCCACGCCATGGGCGACCGCCAGAGCGAGCAGAACACCAACATCGGCGTGGAAGTGGCGATGCAGTGGAACAGCGGCTACAACGAGCAGGTGCTGTGCTTCACCAACAATATTCCGCAGCGTGACGGTGGCACGCACCTGACCGGCCTGCGCGCGGCCATGACCCGCGTCATCAACAAGTACATCGAGGAAAGCGAACTCGCCAAGAAGGCCAAGGTCGAAGTCACCGGCGACGACATGCGCGAAGGCCTGTGCTGCGTGCTCTCGGTCAAGGTGCCCGAACCCAAGTTCTCCAGCCAGACCAAGGACAAGCTCGTCTCCAGCGAAGTGCGCGGCCCGGTGGAAGACATCGTGAGCAAGCTGCTGACCGACTACCTGCAGGAGCGGCCCAACGACGCCAAGATCATCTGCGGCAAGATCATCGAAGCCGCCCGTGCCCGCGAAGCCGCGCGCAAGGCCCGCGAAATGACGCGCCGCAAGGGCGTGCTCGACGGCATGGGCCTGCCCGGCAAGCTGGCCGACTGCCAGGAGAAAGACCCCGCGCTGTGCGAGATCTACATCGTCGAGGGTGACTCCGCCGGCGGCTCGGCCAAGCAGGGTCGCGACCGCAAGTTCCAGGCCATCCTGCCCCTGCGCGGCAAGATCCTGAACGTGGAGAAGGCCCGCTACGAAAAGCTGCTCACCAGCAACGAAATCCTCACCCTCATCACCGCCCTGGGCACGGGCATCGGCAACACCGGTGGCGGCGCCGACGGCAAGAACGGCAGCGACGACTTCAACGTCGCCAAGCTGCGCTACCACCGCATCATCATCATGACCGATGCCGACGTGGACGGCGCGCACATCCGCACCCTGCTGCTCACCTTCTTCTACCGCCAGATGCCCGAGCTGGTGGAGCGTGGCCACATCTACATCGCGCAGCCGCCGCTGTACAAGGTCAAGGCCGGCAAGGAAGAGCTGTACCTCAAGGACGCCAGCGCGCTGGACGCCTTCCTGCTGCGCATCGCCCTGGTGAACGCCACCGTGCACACCGGCGGCCCCAACGGCAGCACCCTCAGCGGCGACACTCTGGCCGAACTGGCGCGCAAGCACCAGGTGGCCGAGGCCGTGATCGCGCGCCTGGGCGCCTTCATGGACGCCGAAGCGCTGCGCGCCCTGGCCGACGGCGTGGCCCTCAACCTGGACACCCTGGCGGACGCGCAAGCCAGCGCCGCCGCGCTGCAGGCCAAGCTGCGCGAAGTCGGCAGTGAGGCCGAAGTCGTGGGCGAGTTCGACGTACGCACCGACAAGCCCATCCTGCGCGTGAGCCGCCGCCACCACGGCAACGTCAAGAGCAGCGTGCTCACACAAGACTTCGTGCACGGCGCCGACTACGCCGCCCTGGCCGAGGCCGCCAGCACCTTCCGGGACCTGCTGGGCGAGGGCGCCCGCGTCACGCGCGGCGAGGGGGACAAGCAGAAGGAAGAAAAGGTCAGCGACTTCCGCCAGGCCATGTCCTGGCTCATTGCCCAGGCCGAAAACGCCACCGCCCGCCAGCGCTACAAAGGCCTGGGCGAGATGAACCCCGCACAACTGTGGGAAACCACCATGGACCCGGCCGTGCGCCGCCTGCTGCGCGTGCAGATCGACGACGCCATCGAAGCCGACCGCGTGTTCACCATGCTCATGGGCGACGAAGTGGAGCCGCGCCGCGACTTCATCGAAACCAACGCGCTGCGGGCGGGGAATATTGATATCTAGCGAGGTCAGGTGCGCTTTTTCTGATTGGCGTCCCCCGTTAAACACTACCCGTACCGGACTTCGAATCCCATTTCCACACCCAAGGTGGGCCTCTCTTTTTAGATAGGTTTGTGGGCGCAAGACTGCGCAGCGCCATGGCAAATCCTGTGGCATCGGATTTTCTCGTCGGCGGCCCGAGGCGCCACCCTGACTCGCGGCCTAAGTAACGCCAACATCGTCGGGGCATCGAATTCAGTCTCCTGCCAGGTCCACAAGAATCACCCGCCGGGAAATCGAGCTGGCGCTGCAGTGCTCGGCAGCGGTGCCTCTTGGAGCATGCGCCTGCCGGATCGAGTCCGTAAACTGCAGGGAATCATCAACGATGGGGGTTGCCCGTGGACTCGATTCCGGCAAGTGATCTAAAGTCTGTTCTCCATTCAAAACGCGCCAACATTTACCTTCTTGAGCACTGCCGTGTGCTGGTCAACGGTGGGCGCGTTGAATACGTTACCGACACGGGAAAACGGTCTCTTTATTGGAACATCCCCATCGCCAACACCACCTGTATCCTGCTGGGCACGGGTACCTCGATTACCCAGGCAGCTATACGCGAGCTGGCCAAAGCCGGCGTGCTAGTAGGTTTTTGCGGTGGAGGCGGCACGCCACTTTTCGCAGCCAACGAGATGGACGTGGAAGTGGCCTGGCTTTCACCCCAAAGCGAGTACCGCCCCACGGAATACCTGCAGGCCTGGGTAAAGTTCTGGTTTGACGATGAATTGCGGCTGGCAGCAGCCAAGCAGCTGCAACTGCAGCGGCTAAACTGGCTACCCGCCCAGTGGACCGCCCACACGCTGCGCGACGCCGGGTTCAATGTACCGGCAGAGGCACTGCAGGCCCTGATTGCCCAGTTTCAACCCCTCGTAGCGAACGCGCCGGACATCACCGCCCTGCTCACCGACGAAGCTCGCCTGACCAAGGCAATCTACAAGCTGGCTGTAAAAGCCAGCGGCTACGGCGAATTTACCCGCGCCAAACGCGGCAGCGGCACCGATGCGGCCAACCGTTTTCTGGACCACGGTAACTACCTTGCTTATGGCCTGGGTGCCACAGCCACCTGGGTATTGGGCTTGCCCCATGGGCTGGCCGTGCTGCACGGAAAGACACGACGCGGCGGTTTGGTGTTTGACGCGGCTGATCTGATAAAGGATGCCATCATCGTGCCGCTGGCGTTTGTCTCGGCCATGCTGGGAGAGGACGAACAGCAATTTCGCCGCCAATGTATTGAGGCACTGACCCGCAGCGAAGCACTGGACTTCATGATTGACCAGCTAAAGGCCATTGCCGTTGGCACAGCTCGTCTGGCGCAACAAACGGCAGCACCTACACCGCACCAATCCGCCTCAGCGCCACCTGCATCCGGAGGCACCGCATGAACGTGCTGTTCGTCTCCCAATGCTCCAAACGTGCGCTGACGGAAACCCGCCGTATCCTGGACCAGTATGCCGAGCGGCGGGGCGAGCGTACCTGGCAAACGCCCATCACCCAGGCGGGCTTGGATACCGTGCGCAAGCTGCTGCGCCAGACAGCGCGCAAGAATACCGCCGTGGCCTGCCACTGGATACGGGCCAAGGATCACAGCGAGTTGCTGTGGTTGGTGGGTGATGCGAGCCAGTTCAACGACGAGGGCGCCGTGCCCACCAACACCACAGCCAGCAATGTGCTGCGCGCGGGTGATGAAAACGCCTGGCATCACCTACCGCAGATGACCGCCCTGGCAGCACTGGCGGCCCTGCTGCACGACCTGGGTAAGGCCACGCAGGCATTTCAAGACAGGCTCAAGAACCCCGGCCTGCGCGAGCGGAACCACTACCGGCATGAATGGGTGTCGGTGCGGCTGTTGCAAGCCTTTGTGGGGCCGGACAACGACGCTGGTTGGCTGCAACGACTGGCGATGTGTGCCGAGGCGGATGTGGATGCCCAGGCGTTTGAGGCGTTATGGCTGGACCATGCAGACCGTCGACTGCTGCGGGATGGGCTGGATGAGCCCCAAGCTTCGCGACACCTGCCGTTCGCCCGCCTGCCGCCGCTGGCCCAGGCGGTTGCCTGGCTGGTGTTCACCCACCACCGCCTGCCATGCCTGCCGGTGAAGCAGGCTCAAGGCATCAATGCCGAAGATCTGGAGGACAACAGGCATACCTACCGCCGCTTTGGTGCGCGCCCCAGCTTCATCAACACAAGTGATCTGAACAACGTGCTGCTGCGCATCAGCGCCGACTGGAACGAGCCACGCGAGCACGCAGATCCCTCTACCGTGCGTGCCCACTGGCACTTCCCGCACGGGCTGCCCGTCACCATGCCTGCCTGGCGCAAACAAGCCGCCCGCTACGCACGCAAGCTGTTGGAACTGTCGCAAGCACCCGGACAAGGAACGGCGCTGCACGACCCTTTTGCCATGCATGTTGCGCGCCTGTGCCTCATGCTGGCCGACCACCATTACTCCAGCCTCACCGGCCCTGCCGCCCGCACACCGTACCTCAGCAAAGCTTATCCGCTGTATGCCAACACGCGCAGCAATCACTATCAAAACGATAGTTTTTTGCGCTTGAAAAAAAAGGGCCAGAGTCCACTTTTCAACCAAACCCTGGATGAACACCTGCTGGGTGTGCAGGCCCACGCCACGCTGGTGGCACGGTCCCTACCCAGCCTCACGCACAGCCTGCCTGCGCTCAAAAACCACAAGCCCCTCAAAAAGCGCGGCGCCGACCCGCGCTTTGCCTGGCAAGACAAGGCCGCCGACCTAGCTGCCAGCGTGCGCGCCCGAGCCGCACAACAAGGCGCCTTCATCGTCAACATGGCCTCCACCGGCTGCGGCAAAACGCTGGGCAACGCCCGGGTGATGAGCGCGCTGGCTGACCCGGCCACGGGTATGCGCTGTGCGTTTGCCATAGGCTTGCGCACGCTCACGTTGCAGACAGGGCGCGTATTCCAGAACGACTTGCAGCTGAATGACGAGCAGCTAGCCATTCAAGTCGGCGGCGCGGCCAGCCGCGCGCTGTTTGAATATTGGGAACAACAGGCCGAAGCCACAGGCTCCGCATCCAGCCAGGCGCTGCTGGACGAAGCGGGCACCGTGCTCTACGAAGGCAACGACCAGCACCCGCTGCTGCAGCGCCTGACCGACGACGCCAAAGCCCGTGCGCTGATTGCCGCGCCGCTGCTGGTCTGCACCGTAGACCACCTCACCCCTGCCACCGAAAGCCTGCGCGGCGGCCGCCAGATCGCACCCATGCTGCGCCTGCTGACCAGCGACCTGGTGCTGGACGAGCCCGACGACTTCGACATGACCGACCTGCCCGCCCTCACCCGGTTGGTGCACTGGGCAGGCCTGCTGGGCAGCCGCGTGCTGCTGTCATCGGCCACGCTACCGCCCGCACTGGTGGAAGGGCTGTTTCTGGCCTACCGCGCCGGGCGGGCCGTGTACCAGCGGCACCGCAGTGAGCGGCCTGGCGAGCCCGTGAACATCTGCTGCCAGTGGATCGATGAATTTCACCAGACCCCGCAAGACTGCGCAGACGGTGCCACCTTCCGCGAGGCACACACACAGTACGTGCGCAAGCGCGTGGCCAAGCTGAAACAGGCCGAAGTGCGGCGTCTGGCGCAGATTGCGCCCCTGCCTGAGAGCTGGCACGGCATGGAAGAGGCCGAGCGCCGAAAAGACTTTGCCCGCCTGGTGCTGGCACAAGCCTGGCAATTACACCAGCAGCTCCACAACCACAGCACCGACGCTGTCAGCGGCAAGCGTGTGAGCCTGGGCCTCATCCGCATGGCCAACATCGCCCCGCTGTACGACGTGGCGCTGGCCATGTACGCAGCCGATGCACTGTCACCCGAGCTGCAAGGCAAGGTCCGCATCCACCTGTGCGTGTACCACTCACAGTTTCCCCTGCTGCTGCGCTCGGCCATCGAGCAGCAGCTTGACACCCTGCTCAACCGAAGAGACGCGAAGGATGGCTACGACCCCGCGCTGCACCGCCCGGCCCTGCGCGCACTCATCGACGCCCACCCCGAGCCCCACCACCTGTTCATCGTGCTGGGCAGCCCCGTGACGGAAGTGGGCCGCGACCACGACTACGACTGGGCCGTGGTGGAGCCCTCGTCCATGCGCTCGCTCATCCAGCTGGCTGGCCGCGTGCGGCGGCACCGGCCAGGGGCTGTGGGCGAAATGAACATGATGGTGCTGGACAGCAACCTGCGGCACTACGAAGAGCCCGCTCAACCAGCGTACTGCAAGCCGGGGTTTGAGACAGCGCATGCGCCGTTCCAGCTCAAGTCACACCACCTGCACGACTTGTTGGCGCGAGAGATCGAAAAAGCGGCAGCGTGGGCCGTTGACGCACAGCCACGCATCGCCTTGCCAGTCGACAAGCTGGTGCCAAGCCGCCGTTGGACTGACTTGGAACATGCCCGCATGCACGACAGCCTGCTACCCAAGCCGCAGGGCATACCAACACCCACACACGCAGCCTGCATGCATTGGCACGAACCACATTCGGGCACGCCACGATCCCTGTGGCTGACCGGCCTGCTGCCGCAGTTCCAGCGCTTTCGCTATGACCCACAGCCACGCGACGACGTGGCCTTGCTGCCGGACGAGGAAGAAGAAACCCTGCAGCTGCACCGCGTGCAAGACGGAGAGCGGCGCCACGACAAGATTTACGTGGCCATTCACCAGAGCTTGTGCCAGCCGGTACCAGCCGCGCAATTGGCATCACCCAGCGTATCGCCCTGGCCGCAGGTGGGTTTGATGGAGGAACTGGCTGCACTGGCGCAAGCGCAGGGCTTGTCGCTGGAGCAATGTGCGAAGCGCTATGCGATTGCCAGCCTGCCGCACAACGATAACGGCTGGTGGTTTCACGAGGCCCTGGGCTTCGCGGTCAAAAGATGAGACGTTCAGGCCACCTGCAATTCGAGGGGATGCACGGCCATTACGGCCGCTTGCAGAGTCTCATCAAGCTCTGCCACCCGCAAATCGTAGGCCGTCTGCAGGTTCAGCCACGACTGCGCATCACCACCAAAAAACCGACTCAGACGTAACGCGGTATCGGCAGTGACGCCGCGGCGCTCCAGCACGATGTCATTGATCCGCGAAGCCGGCACACGCAATTGCTTGGCCAGGGCGTTGGCGCTCATGTCCATGGGCTTGAGGTAGTCCTCGCGCAGCACCTCTCCGGGATGAATGGGGCGCATACCGTTCTTGAACATTGCTATCTCCTTGTCCTTGCTCCAAGTCATCGTCACCGCCAATGGCCGTTCACGTCGCCGACGGCCTCAGTGGTAGTCGACGATCTCCACATCACTGACACCTTTTTCCGTCCAAACAAAACACACGCGCCATTGGTCGTTGATGCGGATGCTGTACTGGCCTTGGCGATCCCTGATCAACAGCTCCAGCCGGTTGCCTGGCGGGCTGCGCAAAAAATCCAGCGTCTGCGCCGCGTCCAACTGCGCCAGCTTGCGTTCTGCCACGGACTGGATGTTGGCAAAACGTCGTGTCTTGCCGCTGGTGAACAAACGCTGGGTGTCCTGGCATTTGAAAGAGAGGATCGCCATGGATTGAGAGATTTTATATCGTTTACCGATATTCGGTAAGCTGCCTGTGCGGCAGTCGTGAAATCTTCGCGAGGGAAAAACCACGCATCGTTTTCTGAGCTGCTTGATATCAGCAGAAAATCCACGTATCGTGGACAAGACCATTCTACGAGGAGGGAAGCCATGTGGAAAGAAGGAATCAACGATTTCATTTCCGAGCGCCTGAAAGCCAAGCTCGACAAGCTGGCAGACGACGATCCCAGACGAGCGGAGTTTGTGGCGCAACACGAGCCGCAGGCGTGGCTTGCCGATGCAGCACGGCGTGTGCAGCAAATCCAGGCCGTCACCCATTCCCTCAAACCCATCCATCCCAATGCGCGGGGCACCAACCTGTATGTGGAGCCCCGCACCCTGCCGCCGCTGACCGAGCTAGGCAGCCACACGCTGGGCGAACGCTTTGTGGGCGACGTGGTGGGTAACGCGGCCGCGCTGGATGTATACAAGCTGCTCAAGTTGGAGGTGAACGGGCGCAGCCTGCTCGCCGCCCTGCTGGTGCAGGACGCTGACGCATTGGCGGCGCTGCACGCCGAACCGGGACAAGCCCAGGCGCTGCGTGATGCTTTCGTGTCACTGACCCAGTCCCGCGCCGAAGGCCCCAGCAGCCATACTCTGGCCAAACAGCTGTATTGGCTGACGGGTAACGACGCCTGCGACGACGCCCACTACACCCTGCTCGCCCCGCTGTACGCCACATCGCTGGCGCATGCGGTACACACCCAAGTGCAGGAGGACCGCTTTGGCGAAGCCAACAAGGCTGCCCGCCAGGCCCGGCGCGAGCGCAAGATGCATGACGGCGTGTTCCACGATTACCCCGGCCTGGCCGTGCAGAACATGGGTGGCACCAAGCCGCAAAACATCAGCCAGCTCAACAGCGAGCGGCGGGGCATGAACTACCTGCTGTCGTCGCTGCCGCCGCAGTGGCAGGCAAGCGCGGTGCGGCTGCCAGTGCACGCCACTTCGGTATTTGACCGGCTGTTCATCACTCGCCCCGAGGTGCGCCGGGCCGTTCGGGCGCTACGGGTGTTTTTGGAGTCGGACCCCGAGCCCAATCTGGCCACGCGCGAGCGCCGCGAAACCATGGTGGACGCGCTTCTCGACGAGCTGATTGCGCTTGCGGCAGAGCTTCAGCAAATCATGTCGCCTGGCTGGAGTCGGGATGATGAGCGCTTTAAGGAGCTTGACTACGAAGAGGCGCTTTGGTTGGACCCTCTGCGCGCAGAGATACCCGAAGAAGCACAGTTTGCACATGACTGGCTGTACATGGATTGGCCCGCAGTCATAGGCAGAGCCTTCGGTAACTGGCTCAACGCGCAACTGCGCGGCAAGCTGCCAATGGGTGATGCCGAAGCCCGCGAGTGGAAGAAAGTGCTGCTGATCGATGAAGATGGCTTCAAGCAGCAGTTGCGCGCACTGCGCGACAAACTGGATGCGCCGCATTACATGACTATCCGAAAAACACGTGCGGAACTGGTGGCACTGCGGGAGGAGAACCCATGAGTCCACAGCAACCCCAAGCCATCCTCGTCCTGCCCCACCTGCGCATCCAGAACGCCAACGCCATTTCCAGCCCGCTCACGCACGGCTTCCCGTCCATTACCGCCTTTACCGGCGCGATGTGGGCGCTGGAGCGCAAGCTGGCCCAGGCTGCTGGTCTGCCACTACGGCTACACGGTGTGGGCGTGGTGTGCCACCACCACCAAGAGCAGGTCACGCAAGGCTATGTGCGCAATTTCAACCTCACGCGCAACCCAGTGGACAAAGACGGCAGCACCGCAGCCATCGTGGAGGAAGGCCGCATGCACCTGCAGATCACGCTGGTGCTGGCCGTGG
>JAEWVY010000210.1 GCA_023396625.1 Pseudomonadota bacterium
GGGCGCAGGAGGCCGCAGCGGTTCGGCGTGCCGCCGCGAATGCCGCCGCTGCGGCCGCCGCCGCGAATGCCGCTGCCACGAACGCTGCTGCCACGAACGCTGCCGCCACGAACGCTGCCGCCACGAACGCCGCCGCCACGAACGCCGCCGCCACGAACGCCGCTGGCCCGGCGGCGGGGCAGCCGCCTGTCCGTCCGTCCCCACCCCCCGGCAGCGCGCCGCTGCCGGCCACGAAGTGAACCCGCTTTGATGCCCATCCGGCTCCGAGGAACCCCCATGCGATCCACCTTCTCCTCCTTCCCTTTTGTCCAGACCCCGCGGGCGCTGGCGGCCGTGGCCCTGCTGTGCGGCGCCCTCGGCGGTTGCGCCACCCAGGGCGCCGCGCCCCAGGACGATGCGGCCCGCGCGGCCCGCGACGGCGCCGGTGAACGTTCGCCCGACGTCCAGGCGCTCACCGCTGAAAATTCAAAGAAAAATACCGCCTCATCCAGCGTGGATGTTGGACGTTCAGCTATTAAAAATGAAGTTTCCGGGCCAACCTCCGGCGACGGCGCGCAGGCCCCCAAGCCCAAACCCAAGGCCGACGACGGCGTCAAGCTCATTCCCGGCAGCGGCGTCTTCGTCAAGCCGGCCGCGCCCCAGCCTCCGCCCACCGGCGCGGGGGCCGTCACCCTCAACTTCGAAGGGGCCGACCTGCGCGAAGTCGTGCGCGTCATGCTGGGCGACATGCTCAAGGAAAACTACACCGTGGACCCGCGCGTCAACGGCGCGGTCACCATCCACACCAGCCAGCCGGTCAACACCGGCGCCATTCTCTCGGTGCTCGAAACCGTGCTGCGCATGAACAACGCCGCGCTGGTGCGCGAAAACGGCATGTACCGCGTGGCGCCCATCGCCGTGGCGCTGCGCGGCGGCGCCGTGCCGCAGGTGGGCGCGCAGGCGCCCGGCTACGGCGTGCAGGTGGTGCAGCTGCGCTACGTGGCCGCGCGCGAGATGGCCAAGATCCTGGAGCCGCTGGTGCCCGAGGGCAGCATCCTGCGCGTCGACGAAACGCGCAACCTGCTCATGCTGTCCGGCTCCGAAGCCGAGCGCCGCCAGGCGCAGGAGACCATCGGCGTGTTCGACGTCGACTGGCTCGCCGGCATGTCGGTGGGCCTGTTCAACCTGCAAAGCGTCAGCGTCAAGGACATCCTGCCCGAACTCGAGGCGCTGTTCGGCGACAAGGCCAAGAGCCCCTTCGGCGGCATGGTGCGCGTCATCCCCATCGAGCGCATGAACGCGCTGTTCGTCGCCACGCCGCAGCCGCAGTACCTGGAGCAGGCGCGGGTGTGGGTCGAACGGCTCGACCGCAACGGCGGCAAGAGCGGCACGCGGCTGTTCGTCTACCCGGTGCAGAACGGCAAGGCCGAGCGTATCGCCGCGCTGCTGGGCCAGGTGCTGGGAGACGGCAAGAGCGCCGCGTCCGCCCCGCCGAAAGCCCAGGTCGCGCCCGGCCTGACCGGCACCACGCTGAACTCGGGCGCTGGCGCCGGCGCCAACACCGGTATGGGCTCGACCAATGCCCTGTCTTCCGCGGGCGGGGCCGGTGGTGCGGGACTGCCCGCGGCCGCCGCCACGGCCGGTGCGGGCGTGGTGGCGGCCGGCAGCGCCGAAGCGCTGGGCCTGGGCGCGGGCAGCAAGGTCAAGGTCATCGCCGACCCAGACAACAACGCGCTGCTCATCATGGCCAACGCCGCCGAATACGAAAAAATCGAGGAAGCCGTCAAGAAGCTCGACGTCGTGCCCCGCCAGGTGCTGGTGGAAGTCACCATCGCCGAAGTCACCCTGACCGGCGCGCTCAACTACGGGCTCGAATGGTTCTTCAGCGGCAACGACGGCGTCACCGGCATGCTGTTCGCCAACGACTCCAAGCTCCGCGCCCTGCCCGACACGCGCACCGGCACGGTGTCGCCGAAGATGCCGTTCTCCGCCGTCTGGCGCGGCTCCACCGGCAACATCAAGGCGGTGCTCAGCGCGCTGGCGGCCAACACCAAGGTCAACATCATCTCCTCGCCGCACATCATGGTCACCGACAACCAGGTGGCGCGCATCAACGTCGGCTCCAGCGTGCCGGTGCAGGGGCAGAGCACCATCACCGGCTCCACCGCGTCCACGGCCATCACCACCTCGGTGAGCTACGTGGACACCGGCGTGCTGCTCAGCGTGCGGCCGCACATCAACGCCGGCGGCCTGGTCAATCTCGAAATCAACCAGGAAGTGAGCGACGTGCAGGCCGGCGTCACCACCGAAGGGCTGAACTCGCCCACCATCAACAAGCGCTCGGCGCAGACCACGGTGGCCGTGCAGTCGGGCGACACCATGGTGCTCGGCGGCCTCATCAAGGAAGACAAGACCAACGGCTCCTCGGGGCTGCCGGGGCTGTCCGAGATCCCCGTGTTCGGGGCGCTGTTCGGCACCAAGACCAACAACGACACCCGCCGCGAACTCATCATCACCATCACCCCCAAGGTGGTGAACGACAACCAGGAAGCGCGCGACGTGACGGCCGAGTTCCGCCGCAAGCTCTCGGGCCTGCGCTCCTTCCAGAAACCCGCCCCGGCGCCGGACAGCGCCCTCGCCGCGCCCGAGGCGCCGGCACGGTAGACAGGGCGCGCGTGGCTGTGAAAGCACAGTGGCATCGGCGTTGCGGCATTTTTGCCGGATTCCGCATGGACGCAAGGCATGGAACGAACTACACTGTGACAGTGAGAACCTTGACCCAGGCTTTTCATCCGGAAAGCCTCAAGGGCCAAGAAAGGGAGTATGCAGCCCAACCGTTAGATGGCATAAGCGGTTCTCAGGGATCCTGTGCCTACAATACCAACTGGCCGGATCCAGGTCTCTCCGTCGGACTGCACTGATTTCCAACATTGGGGTGGAGGCCTTGGTCGGCATCCCCCCACAACTTACAAGGAGCACGTTGAATGAAGCATGTGAAAAAAGCATTGGCCGCCGTGGGCGCCGTGATGGCGCTGACGGGGCAGGCCCAGGAGGTGTTGCCCGTGTACCCGACGGAACCCCCGGGGGCGGCCGCCGGGTACGCGCAGTTCGGCAACGAGATGCACAACTTCTGCCATGCGTCCCAGCCGTTCGATGGGATCAATGGCCCCACGTGGGGCTGCGTCTACCATGACGACCGGCCAGACCCGGGGGTCTATACCTCCAACAGCGGGTTCGAGCAGGAGTAGGAGTAGGAGTCCTGACGCCATCATTCCTGGCAGTCCAACAAGGAGCACTTTGAATGAACAATATAAAGAAGGTACTGGTCGCCGCAGGCGCCATGATCGCGCTGGGGGCACAGGCGAACGGGACAACGTACCCGGAGGAGCCCGCAGGGGCAGCCGCCGGCTACAACCAGTTCACGACCGACCTGGGTGTGTTCTGCGGTGCCGCCCAGCCGTTCTCGGGAGTGGGCGAGCCGACGTGGGCCTGCTCGGGTGGGGTGGACCAAGGTGTGACCGTCGGTCCGATTCCCCCCGCACCAATCGGAACGAAAGATTGACGAGATGGGCAATGTAAAGAAAGTACTGGTCGCCGCGGGCGCTGCGCTGACCTTGATGGCGCAAGCCGCGCAGGCTGGTGACGCCACCGACGAGGGCTTCCTGATGTCGCTGGTTGGCGGGGCTTACAGCCAGTTCACGTCCGATCTGGGCGTGTTCTGTGGCGCCACCTCGCCAGTCACGAAGACATCATGGCCCTTTGACTGGGGCTGCAATGGCGGCGTGGATCAGGGCGTCGAGGTGATCAACTCCTGGGTGGATTGACCCGGACGGACACCTCGCAAACAGTTCTAATTGACTTAATCGATCCAGTTAAACAGGAGAAAGTAAATGAAGATGAATAAGATTGTGGCCGCTCTGGGCACCGCCGTGGCGCTGGCTTCCGTGACGCAAGTGGCGCAAGCCGACTCGCTGCTGTTCCCGGTGTACAAAGTGGG
>JAEWVY010000012.1 GCA_023396625.1 Pseudomonadota bacterium
AAGATGGGGTGCAAGGGCCCGACCACCTACAACGCCTGCTCCACGGTGATGTGGAACGAGGGCACCAGCTTCCCGATCAAGGCCGGCCACGGCTGCATCGGCTGCTCGGAAGACGGCTTCTGGGACAAGGGCTCGTTCTACGACCGCCTGACCAACATCCATGCCTTCGGCATCGAAGGCAACGCCGACCAGATCGGTGGCAAGGCCGCCGGTGTGGTGGGCGCCGCGGTCGCCGCCCACGCCGCCATCTCGGTGGCCAAGCGGGTGCGCGACACCTCGCGCGACAAAGCCAAGACCAACGCCTGAAGCTAGAAGGACAAGACCATGGGTGCTTACGAAACACAGGGCTTCAAGCTCGACAACTCCGGCCGCCGTGTGGTGGTCGATCCGGTGTGCCGCATCGAGGGCCACATGCGCTGCGAGGTCAACCTCGACAGCAACAACGTGATCCGCAACGCGGTCTCGACCGGCACGATGTGGCGCGGTCTCGAAGTGATTCTCAAGGGCCGCGATCCGCGCGACGCCTGGGCCTTCGTGGAACGCATCTGCGGCGTCTGCACGGGCTGCCACGCGCTGACCTCGGTGCGCGCGGTGGAAGATGCCCTGGGCATCAAGATCCCGCTGAACGCCCACCTGATCCGCGAGATGATGGCCAAGACGCTGCAGGTCCACGACCACGCGGTGCACTTCTACCACCTGCACGCGCTCGACTGGGTCGACGTGGTGTCCGCCATCAAGGCCGACCCCAAGAAGACCTCCGAGCTGCAGCAGCTGGTCTCGCCGGCCCACCCGCTGTCGAGCCCGGGCTACTTCCGCGACGTGCAGAACCGCCTCAAGAAGTTCGTCGAGTCCGGCCAGCTGGGTCCGTTCTCCAACGGCTACTGGGGTTCCAAGGCCTATGTGCTGCCGCCAGAGGCCAACCTGATGGCGGTGACCCACTACCTCGAAGCCCTGGACCTGCAGAAGGAATGGGTGAAGGTGCACACCATCTTCGGCGGCAAGAACCCGCACCCGAACTATATGGTCGGCGGCGTGCCCTGCGCGATCAACCTCGACGGCAACGGTGCCGCCGGCGCGCCCATCAACATGGAGCGCCTGAACTTCGTTGAAGCCCGCATCAAGGAGATGATCGAGTTCAACAACAACGTCTACATCCCGGACGTGCTGGCCATCGGCACCATCTACAAGCAGGCCGGCTGGCTCTACGGCGGCGGCCTCTCGGCCACCAACGTGGCCGACTACGGCACTTACGAGAAGGTGCCCTACGACCACAGCACGCACCAGCTGCCCGGCGGCGTGATCCTGGACGGCAACTGGGACAAGATCCACGAGATCGACCCGCGCGACCCCGAGCAGGTGCAGGAGTTCGTGACCCACAGCTGGTACACCTACGGCAACGACGCCAAGGGCCTGCACCCCTGGGACGGCATCACCGAACCCAACTACAAGCCCGAGGGCCCGAACTTCAAGGGCACGCGCACCAAGATCGAGCAACTCGACGAATCCGCCAAGTACTCGTGGATCAAGTCGCCGCGCTGGCGCGGCCACGCGGTCGAGGTCGGCCCGCTCTCGCGCTACATCCTGGGCTACGCCCACGCGATGAAGGGCAACAAGTGGTGCCAGCGCGTCAAGGAACAGGTGGACGCCTCGGCGGTCGCCATCAACAGCGCCATCCCCAAGGCCCTGGGCCTGCCGGAGACCCAGTACAGCGCCAAGCAGCTGCTGCCCACCACCATCGGCCGCACCCTGGCGCGCGCACTGGAGAGCCAGTACGCCGCCGAGATGATGATGGACGACTTCCGCCAGCTGGTGCAGAACATCAAGGCCGGCGACACGTCCACCGCCAACGTCGAGAAGTGGGACCCCGCCACCTGGCCCAAGGAGGCCAAGGGCGTGGGCACCGTCGCTGCGCCGCGCGGCATGCTGGGCCACTGGATCAAGATCAAGGACGGGAAGATCGAGAACTACCAGTGCGTGGTGCCCACCACCTGGAACGGTTCGCCGCGCGACGCCAAGGGCCAGATCGGCGCCTTCGAGGCCTCGCTGATGAACACGCCCATGGTCAACCCCGAGCAGCCGCTGGAGATCCTGCGCACCCTGCACAGCTTCGACCCCTGCCTGGCCTGCTCCACCCACGTGATGAGCCCGGACGGCCAGGAGATGGCCAAGGTCACGGTGCGCTGAACCCACGGAACAACGAGGAGAAACACATGCAATCGAAAACCATCCGCCGCGCCACCGCCGCAGCGCTGCTGGCCGGTCTGGCCGGCGCCGCCCAGGCCCACACCGGCCACGGCACCCACAGCCTGATGGAAGGCCTGGTCCACCCCTTCGGCCTGGACCACCTGCTGGCCATGGTGGCCGTGGGCGTCTGGTCGGTCAGCGCCCTGCCGCAGGGCAAGGCCTGGCAAGGGCCGGCCACCTTCCTGCTGGCGCTGGTCATCAGTGCGGCGCTGGGCGCGGCCGGAGTCACCGTGCCGTACCTGGAGCACGCCATCTCGCTGAGCGTGGTGCTGTTCGGCCTGATGCTGATCGTCGCCCAGCGGGCGATGCCGGTGGTGCTGGGCCTGGGGCTGATCGCCGCAGCCTCGTCGCTGCACGGCCTGGCCCACGGCGCCGAAACGCCCGAAACCGGCTTCGCGGGCTACGCCGCCGGCTTCATGCTGACCACCGCGGTGCTGCACATCAGCGGCGTCGGGGTCGGCCTGGCCATTCAGCGCTGGCTGGCCGAGCGCCGTGGCGCTGTGCTGGGCGGGCTGGGTGCCGCTGTCGGCGCCGCCGGGCTCTACCTGTTCAGCCAGCTGGCCGCCTGACGGCCGCCCCTTCGCACAGGAGATCACCATGTCCTCCCTGTCTGCACAAGAACTGGCGCAGCAGCGCCTGGCCGATGTCACCGGCATCGACGAGAGCGCCGTCTCGCACGGCCAGAGCACCAAGTCGGTCTATGTGTACGAAGCCCCCGTGCGCATCTGGCATTGGGTCAACGTCGCGGCCATCACCGTGCTGTGCCTCACCGGCTACTTCATCGGCAAGCCGCTGCCGACCATGCCCGGCGAGGCCAGCGCGAACTACCTGATGGGCTACATCCGTTTCGCGCACTTCACGGCCGGCTACATCCTGGCCATCGGCCTGCTGGGCCGCGCCTACTGGGCCATCGTGGGCAACCACCATGCGCGCGAGCTGTTCTGGGTGCCGCTGTTCCAGAAGGCCTACTGGGGCGAGATCTTCACCATGCTCAAGTGGTACGCCTTCCTGATTCCGCGGCCCGGCCGCTACGTGGGCCACAACCCGCTGGCGCGGCTGGCCATGTTCTCCGGCTTCCTGGTGCTGATGGTCTTCATGATCCTGACCGGCTTCGCGCTCTACAGCGAAGGCGCCGGCGTGGGCTCGTGGCAGGACACGCTGTTCGGCTGGGTCATTCCGCTGTTCGGCCAGAGCCAGGACGTGCACACCTGGCACCGCCTGGGCATGTGGGCCATGATCATGTTCATCACCCTGCACGTCTACGCCGCGATCCGCGAAGACATCATGGGCCGCCAGTCCATCGTGTCGACCATGATTTCCGGTCGCCGCACCTTCAAGGACTGACATCGTGACCCCCACGCTTGTCACTTCGTGTACCGCGCTGCCCCCCAAGGGGGCCGCGGCCTCCCTTGGGGCGGCCCGGCGGAAGGCCCGGTCATGAAGCAGGCTGCCGTCAGCTGGTCGATCCCCCCGCGCGGTGTGCCGGTGCGTGCGCCGCTGCACCCGGGGCGCCTGCTGGCGCGCACCTGCCTGGCGCCGCTCTCGCTCAACCAGAGCGAGGCGGCCCGGCTGCTGGGCCTCTCGCGCCGCCGCCTGCACGAGCTGGTGCACGGCCAGCGCGCGATGTCGCCCGACACCGCCATCCGCTGCGCTCGTCAGTTCGGCATCGACGCCGGTTTCTGGCTCGCGCAGCAGGCCGCCTGGGACAGCTTCCACGCCTGGAAGCGCCTGTCCTCGGGTTCGGCCACGTCCCCTTTCCCCCGCTGATTTCACACAGGCTTGCCTGCCATGAGCGCCACTCCGACCGAATCCACCTGTCACCCCGGGGGTGACACCCCACCGGCCCGCATCGTGGTGCTGGGCATCGGCAACCTGCTCTGGGCCGACGAAGGCTTTGGCGTGCGCTGCATCGAAGCCCTGCAGCGCCGCTGGGAGTTCGCCGACCACGTGCAGCTGATCGACGGCGGCACCCAGGGCCTGTACCTGATCCAGCACGTGCAGGAGGCCGACGCGCTGCTGATCTTCGACGCCATCGACTACGGCCTCGAACCCGGCACGCTGAAACAGGTGCGCGACGACGAGGTGCCGCGCTTCATGGGCGCCAAGAAGATGAGCCTGCACCAGACCGGTTTCCAGGAGGTGCTCTCGCTGGCCACGCTGACCGGCAAGTACCCGCAGCAGGTGCTGCTGATCGGCTGCCAGCCGCAGGAGCTGGAGGACTACGGCGGCAGCCTGCGCCCGGTCGTCAAGGCCGCGATGGAGGACGCATTGGCGCTGGGCGTGGCCGAACTCGAACGCTGGGGCGCACACCCCGTCGAACGCCGGACCCCGCTGGCGGCGCGCGAGGCGGTGACGCTGGACGAGCTGGCGCTGACCGCCTACGAAGCGCAGCGACCCGCCGCGGAAGAAGCCTGCCGCATCGGCGACGACCGGTTCCTGGTGAAGGACCTCTGACATGTGCATCGGCATCCCCATGCAAGTGGTCGAGGCCGATGGCCGCTTCGCCCTGTGCGAAGGCCGCGGCGAGCGCCGCCGCATCAACACCGCCCTGGTCGGCGAGGTCTCCAGCGGCGACTGGCTGCTGGTCTTCCTCGACGACGCGCGCGAGCGCATCGATGCCGACCGCGCGACCGAGGTGAACGCGGCGCTGGACCTGGTGCTCGGTGCCATGCAGGGTCTGGAGGCGCAGGAAGACGCGGGCTTCGCCCTGCCGTCGCAGATGAGTCCTGAACAAATGCGCGCCCTGACCGGCGCCTGAACACAAGGAGACACCATGATTGAAACCACAGAAGCCCACGCCCCCCTGGTCCAGCGCCTCGCGCGCGAGTTCGGCGCCACCTGGGTCGACGAGACCAGCGTGGCCGAATGGACCGCCGGTGGCGGCGACCGCGTCGTGCTGCTGGCCGGCGACCCGGTGCGTTTTCCCGAAGGCGTGGACGTGGCGGCGGTGCTGCCCGAGCTGATGAAGTCCTTCCCGAACCGCTTCCGGATCGCCGTGGTCCCTCGCGACAGCGAGGACGCGGTGGCGCGCCGCTACGGCTCGCAGCGCTGGCCCACGCTGCTGTTCTTCCGCGACGGCCAGTACGTGACCGCGATCGCCGGCATGCAGGACTGGGACGTGTACCTGTCCGGCGTCGCCGCCGCGCTGGCCATGCCGCCCTCGCGCCCGCCCACCATCGGCATTCCTGTCGTCAGCCAGACCGGCGGCAGCAGCTGCCACTGACCCCACCGACCACGCCCCACCGCCGCACCAGGAGCCTCTGATGAAAGCCTTTCCCATCCCCGTGGTCGCCCTCGGCCCCGGCACCCAGACCGAGGACGAGCACCTCGACTACCTGCCCATGCCCAAGGACATGGACACCTACCGCGCGCCCATGCTGCCCGAGCCGGAGGAGATTGCCGGCCGCGCGGCCGCACGCGAGGCCCTGGTCCAGGTGCTGGCGCTGCTCGACCAGGCCGCCGACGGCGGGGCGGGCGGGCAGGTGAGCCTGCAGGCCCTGCCGTCCGAAGACCGGCAGCTGATCAACCAGATGATGGGCGAGGGCGAGGCCAGCGCCATCGTGCGCGAGGAGTCCTCGTCGCTGGAGGTGCGCATCCAGGAATCGGTGTTCGCAGGCGTCTGGCGCCTCATGACCTTCAGCGACGGCGCCCTGGTCGACGACGTGGTCGAGGTCGGACCGGTGCCGGCCCTGCTGCGGGTGGTGGCCGAGGAAGACGCCGAGCGCGAGTACCAGCCCTGGCTCGGCCCGCTGCCGCCCAATGTGCAGAATGCGCCGCTGCTGGTGGACGAGGTGCGCGACCAGGTGGCGCGCTGGCAGCCGGGCCACACCTCGCACGTGGTCAACCTGACGCTGCTGCCGGTGACGCCCGAAGACATCGGCTTCCTCGACCACCAGCTGGGCACCGGCCGCGTGCTGCTGCTCTCGCGCGGCTACGGCAACTGCCGCATCTCCAACACGCGCCTGCCGCACTGCTGGCGCGTGGTGTACTACAACTCCATGGACAAGGTGATCCTCAACACGGTCGAGGTGGTGGACATGCCCGAGGTCGCGATGGCGGCCCCGGAAGACCTGCGCGACTCGCACGAGCGCCTGAGCGACGTGCTCGGCTACCTCGAACAATCATGAGCGGCTTCGACGGTCAGGGCTTTGAAGGCTCGTACCTCGGCAACCGCGAGGTGCTGCGGCCCGGTTCGCGCCTGGAGTGCAAGATCTGCTGGTGGGTCTACGACCCCGCGGTCGGCGACCCGCAGTGGCAGATCCCGCCGGGCACGCCGTTCGCCGAGCTGCCGCCGCACTGGCGCTGCCCGAACTGCGACTGCGACGCCGAGCAGTTCCTGCTGCTCAATGACTGACATGGACACCCGCGTCGCTGCCCTGGTCGCGTTCTACCGCCGTGTGCAGGTCGAGCGCATGCAGGGCATTCCGATCCTGAACCCGGCGCTGTCGGTCGAGGCGGTGGGTTTTCGCCGCGCGGCGGCGCCCGCCGACGTGCCCGCGACGGAACAGGAACCGGTGGCCGAGGGCGTGCTGATCACGCCCTGGTTCATGAGCCTGGTGCGCCTGCCGCTCGCCGTGCAGCCGCACGGCAACCGGGTGGCACGCAAGTTCGTGCGCGACTTCGGCAGCGAAGGATTCGAGTTCATCGGCGCCCACGACGACGCGCTCGGCTACCACGAGACCTGCGCCCTGTTCTCGCCCATGGATGGTTTTGCCACCCAGGCGCAGGCGGTGGAAACCGCGCTCGCGTCGCTCGCGCTGGTGCGGCCCGAGACACGGCCCGACGCGCCCACCCGGGCGGAGGCGCCGGTGCCCGCGCGGCGGGCCTTCTTCATGGCCCGCCGTGGCGGACCGGGAGCCGGCACATGATGCGCGCCGAAGACATGGCCGGCCGCCTGCGCGTGTCGCCCGGCGCGGCCCTGCCCGGCGCGCTGCACAGCG
>JAEWVY010000066.1 GCA_023396625.1 Pseudomonadota bacterium
GGACGGGCGCGTGGCACGCCAGCTCATCGGCGAGGACTCGGTGATGGAAAAAGAGTATCTGGTGCGCGTGAGCTACACGGCCGGTGGCGACAGGCCGGGGGAACGGGCGGCCGGCGGACCGCCTCCAGGCGCCCCGCTGTGCGCCATCGGAGAGCACGACCCCGTGACCACCAACGTGCAGGCCGTCTTTCCGCGGGCGCTGCTGGAACGCCTGCGCCATGGACTTTCGCTCGACGGCCAGCCCCTGCGGCCCGCGCGGGTGGACTGGCAAAACCCCGAGCAGTTGCGTTTCGTGCTGACCGAGGGCAAGAAGCGCCAGATCCGGCGCATGTGCGAACTCGTCGGCCTGAAGGTCGTGGGACTCAAGCGCATCCGCATCGGCCAGGTCATGCTGGGCAAGCTGCCCGCGGGCCAGTGGCGCTACCTCGCGCCCCATGAACGGTTCTGAGGCCGTGCCCGTCCCCCACAAGCTCCCCGCCTGGCGTGCGCACGGGAAACGGCGCCCCGGCCTCTTGAATTGCCGCCCGCCGCCCATAATTGGGCGCTTTCCGCCGGGTCCATGGATGGCGTCGCATGACCCGTGAGACCCGGTCTTTCAACCGAATTCCCACCCCTCCTTTTTCGAGCATGAGCAAGCAAACCCTGTCTTTCCAGGCCGAAGTGGCCCAGCTGCTGCACCTGGTCACGCATTCGCTGTATTCCAACAAGGACATTTTCCTGCGCGAACTGGTCTCCAATGCTTCGGACGCCTGTGACAAGCTGCGCTTCGAGGCGCTGAACAATGCCGCGCTGTATGAGGATGCGCCCAACCTGGAGATCCGCCTCGCCTACGACCGCGAGGCCCGGACACTGAGCATCACGGACAACGGCATCGGCATGAGCGCGCAGGAGGCCATCGACCACCTCGGCACGATCGCCAAGAGCGGCACGCGCGAGTTCGTGAGCCGTCTCACCGGTGACCAGAAACAGGACGCCCAGCTCATCGGCCAGTTCGGCGTGGGCTTCTACTCGGGCTTCATCGTCGCCGACCGCATCACCGTCGAGTCGCGCCGCGCCGGGCTGTCGCCCGAGGCCGGCGTGCGCTGGAGCAGCGGCGGCACGGGTGACTTCGAGGTCGAGGCCATCACCCGCGAGGCACGGGGCACGTGTGTCGTCCTGCACCTGCGGGACGACGCGCTCGACTACGCCAGCGGCTGGAAGATCAAGGAAATCATCGGCCGCTACGCCGACCACATCAGCCTGCCCATCCTCATGGAAAAGGAGGAATGGAAGGACGGCGAAGAGGGACAGCCCGGCCAGATGGTCCGCACCGGCGACTGGGAGCCCATCAACCAGGCCACGGCCCTGTGGACGCGCCCGAAAAAGGACATCACGAACGAGCAGTACATCGAGTTCTACAAGCAGATCGGTCATGACTTCGAGGCCCCCCTGGCCTGGACGCACAACCGCGTCGAAGGCAGCACCGAATACACCCAGCTGCTCTACCTGCCCAGCCACGCGCCGCAGGACCTGTGGAACCGGGAGTACAAGGCGGGCATCAGGCTGTATGTCAAGCGCGTCTTCATCATGGACGACGCGCAGGCGCTGATGCCCACCTACCTGCGCTTCGTCAAGGGCGTGGTCGATTCGAGCGACCTGCCGCTGAATGTGAGCCGCGAACTGCTGCAGGAAAGCCGCGACGTGAAGGCCATCCGCGAGGGCAACACGCGGCGCGTGCTGTCGCTGCTCGAGGACCTGGCCCGGCACGACAAACCGCTCGAGACCGCGGCCGGCACCGCGGACGGCGAAGTGAGCGACGTCGTCAGCGACGAAGACAAAGCCAAGGCCGGCCAGTACACCCGGTTCTACGCCGAGTTCGGCGCGGTGCTCAAGGAGGGCCTGGGCGAGGACTTCACCCACCGCGACCGCCTGGCCAAGCTGCTGCGCTTCGCCTCCACCGCGTCGGACACGGTCAGCGTGTCGCTGGCGGACTACAAGGCGCGCATGAAGGACGGTCAGGAAGCCATCTACTACATCACCGCCGAGACCCTGGCCGCCGCGAAGAACAGCCCGCAACTCGAGGTCTTCCGCAAGAAGGGGATCGAGGTCCTGCTCATGTCCGACCGGGTGGACGAGTGGGCGCTGGGCTTCCTGCACGAGTTCGACGGCACGCCGCTGCAGTCCGTGGCCAAGGGCGCGGTGGACCTGGGCAAGCTGCAGGACGAGACCGAGAAAAAGGCGGCGGAAGACGCCGCCGAAGCCTTCAAGCCCCTGCTGGCGCGGCTCAAGGAGGCCCTCAAGGACAAGGCGGCCGATGTGCGCGTGACCACGCGCCTGGTGGACAGTCCCGCCTGCCTGGTGGTGCAGGACGGCGGCATGAGCACGCAACTGGCCCGCCTGCTCAAGCAGGCAGGCCAGCCCGTGCCCGAGACCCAGCCGGTGCTGGAGGTCAACGCCGAGCACCCGCTGGTCCGCAAGCTCGACGGTCACGCGCATTTCGATGACCTGGCGCACATCCTGTTCGACCAGGCGCTGCTGGCCGAGGGGGGCTTGCCCGAGGATCCGGCCGCCTACGTCCGGCGTGTCAACGCCCTGCTGACCTGAGCCAGCCGTTCGGCACCGGCTGCACCTTGACACACATTCGGCGGCGCCGCCGCTGCCCGCGCGGGAACTCTGGCGGTTCGCGGGGGTCGGAGTCAGAAGCCGCCGAAAGCCGGCTAGCCAGTTTCCTGCCGCGAAGCGGTCCACTCAGGCAGTGGGCCACCCCCGGGGGGGTTCTCCTCCTCCCTCCCTTTTCCTTCCGGGGCGCTTCGCGGCAGCTTTATTCCCCAGCGTGAAAGCAACCCCGGGACGTCAGGCCGGGCGGGTATCGATGAAGCTCTGCCGCTGCATCAGCTTGTCATGGAGCTTGTGCAGGTTCGGGAAATCGTCCCGCCAGGCGATCTGCGGGAAACGGAAATCCAGGTAACCCAGCGCGCTGCCCACCGCAATGTCGGACAGGCTCAGGTGGATGCCGCTGCAAAAGGGTTTTTCGCCCAGCCCCTGGCTCAAGGACTTGAGGCTGCCCTGGATCTTGTGCATCTGGCGGTCGATCCAGGCCTGGCTGCGCTCGCCCTCGGCCCGGCCCGGCCAGGTGGCCTCGAGGCGGGCCAGCAGCGCCGCGTCGAGCAGTCCGTCGGCCAGCGCCTCCCAGGTCTTCACCTCGGCGCGCTCACGGCCCTGGGCGGGGATCAGCTTGCCCACCGGCGACAGCGTGTCCAGATATTCGACGATCACACGCGAATCGAACACCGCCTCCCCGCCTTCCATGACCAGGCAAGGCACCTTGCCCAGCGGGTTGAAATCGGCGATCCGCGTGTCGGCGGACCAGACATCCTCCGTGACGAACTGGTAATCGAGCTTTTTTTCAGCCATGACGATGCGCACCTTGCGCACATAGGGACTGGTGAGGGCTCCGATGAGTTTCATGACGATGGGCTCTGACTTTTCTTGTCTGGTTGTGTTTTCCATTCTAACGAGCCCCACCCGAAGCGGCTGACGCCGCCACCGCGCCCCGGGTGCCTACAATCCACCCCCATGAGCCCGACCCCCATTTCCGCCCTTTCGCCGCTGGACGGCCGTTACGCGGCCAAACTCGCGCCACTGCGCCCCATCATGAGCGAGCAAGGCTACATGCACCGCCGCGTGCAGGTCGAAGTCGCGTGGCTGATCGCCCTCAGCGACGCCGGTTTCGCCGAGTTCAAGCCGCTTTCACCCGGCGCGCGCACGTATCTGCTGGGCCTGGTGAAGAATTTCTCGGCCAGCGACGCCACCGCGATCAAGGAGATCGAGAAGACCACCAACCACGACGTCAAGGCGGTGGAGTACTGGATCAAGTCGAAGTTCGAGGCCCGGCCCGAACTCGAACATGCCGCCGAGTTCGTGCACTTCGCCTGCACCAGCGAGGACATCAACAACACCAGCCACGCGCTGCAGCTGCGTGCCGGGCGCGACCTGGTGCTGCTGCCCGCGCTGGACCGCATCCTGCTCAGGCTGCGCGACATGGCCCAGGCCCACGCAGCCGTGCCGATGCTCAGCCGCACCCATGGCCAGACCGCCAGCCCCACCACCGTGGGCAAGGAATTGGCGAACGTCGTGGTGCGCCTGCAGACCGCCGCCGACCGCATCGCCGCGGTGAAAATCCTGGGCAAGATGAACGGCGCCGTGGGCAACTACAACGCGCATCTGGCCGCCTGGCCCGAGTTCGACTGGGAAGCCTTCGCGCGCAAGGTCGTGGAAACGCCCGAACCGCTGGGCCTGGGCCTGACTTTCCAGCCGTACAGCATCCAGATCGAGCCGCACGACTACATGGCCGAGCTGTTCGACGCGGTGGCCCGCGCCAACACCATCCTGATCGATCTGTCGCGGGACATCTGGGGCTATGTCAGCCTGGGGTATTTCAAGCAGCGGCTGAAGGCTGGCGAGATCGGCTCCAGCACCATGCCGCACAAGGTCAACCCGATCGATTTCGAAAACGCCGAAGGCAATCTGGGCCTGGCCAACGCGCTGCTTCGCCATCTTTCGGAGAAGCTGCCCATCAGCCGCTGGCAGCGCGACCTGACCGACTCCACCGTGCTGCGCAACATCGGCGTGGCGATGGGATACGCTGTGCTGGCCTATGGCTCGCTGAACACCGGCCTGGGCAAGCTCGAGCTCAACGAGGAGGCCCTGGCCGCCGATCTCGACGCCGCCTGGGAAGTGCTGGCCGAACCCATCCAGACCGTGATGCGGCGCTTCGGTGTGGCCGGCGCCTATGAGCAACTCAAGGAAGTCACGCGCGGCAAGTCCGTCACGCCCGAGGCGCTGCACGGCCTGATCCGCTCACTGGACATCCCGCAGGCCGAGAAAGACCGCCTGCTGGCGCTGACGCCCGCCACCTATGTGGGCAAGGCGGCGGAACTGGCACGCAGGGTTTGATCCCCCTGGGCGGCTGACGCCGCTTCCCCCCGAGGGGGACCACACCAGTGGCCCGGCGGAGCCGGTTCCACGGCGTTTCCCGCGAAAGGCCTTCCCTCTCTTTCGGATGTCTCCATGGCCCTCAAATCCACCATCTTCAAGGCGAACCTGCAGATCGCCGACATCGACCACGGGTACTACGCCGACCACGCGCTGACCCTGGCGCGCCACCCGAGCGAGACCGATGAACGCATGATGATCCGCCTAGTGGCGCTGGCCTTCAATGCCTGGCAGCTGCAATCGGTCTGTCACGGCGACGGCACACTGGCCTTCGGCGCCGGCCTGTCCGACCCGAACGACCCCGATCTGTCGCTCAAGGACTTCACCGGCCAGACACGCCTGTGGATCGAAGTCGGCCAGCCCGAGGACAGGCCGATCGCCAAGGCCTGCCAGCGGGCCGACCAGGTCATCGTCTACGCCTTCCACCATGCCGCCGAGGTCTGGTGGCGCGGCATCGAAAGCAAGCTGGCCCGCCTGGACAAGCTGCAGGTCTGGCGCGTGCCGACCGAGGCCTCGCAGGCCCTGGTGGCGCTGGCGCAGCGCAGCATGCCGTTGCAGGCCACCGTACAGGAAGGCATCCTGAGCCTGTCGGACAGCCGGCACCACGTGGACATCGAGTGCCAGCGCTGGAAGTAGCCCGCATCGCTCGGGGCGAAAAATTTCAGGAAATTTCGGCGTTTTCCAGCGTCAAGTGGTCATTTGTTGCTATTATTTTTTATATGAATCTGGCGGTGCCGCGCCCTGCCCCCGCTCCGCATAGCGGTTGAAGCGCCAGGCGCTGCCCTCGGTCGTGATGCGGCGCCAGGTCTGGCGTTTTTGCGCCGGGCTCATGGCGGTCCAGTGCTGGACTTCGTCGAAGCTGCGCCCGCAGCCCTTGCAGATCGCGTCGCCCTGGCTGGTCGAGCAGATGGCGATGCAGGGGGTGTCTGGCGTGGCGGCATACCAGGTTTCCCAGGCCGCCCAGGCCTCTGGTGGAAAATCCTGTTCGTCCATCTCCTCGCGGCGATGGAACACCATCTGCGCGTACACCTGGGCCAGGGCCCGCAGCGGCTGGGCGAGCGCCACTCCGTCGGGCGAAGGCACGCGGTCGCGCCAGAAATTGATGGCCGCCTCGAGATCGGTAATGTGTATGCCGGGCATGAACGAAGGATGATAGTGGGATGGCGGCCGGGGGCCGGCGCATGCCCCGGTTCCCGGGATCAAACCAGGGGTGCCCACAGGCCCTGCCGCGTGGCGGCGCGATGGCAGCCCGCGCCACGGCAGCTTCGGTGCTATGCTGCGCGCATGAAACTGCTCCTGAAATGGCTCCTCCTCGCCGCAGCCCTGCTGGCGCTGGCTCAGTTCTACAGCGGCGTGCAGGTCGATAGCTTCACCTCGGCGCTGGTGGCTGCCGTGGTCATCGGGTTGCTGAACACCGTGGTCCGGCCGGTGCTGGTGCTGCTGACCCTCCCGGTCACCGTGGTGACGCTGGGTCTGTTTCTGTTCGTCATCAACGCGCTGATGTTCTGGACCGCCGGCAGCGTGCTGGCCGGTTTCCATGTGGCCGGCTTTGGCGCGGCGCTGCTGGGTTCACTGCTGTATTCGGCCGCGGGCCTGGTGATCGACGCGGCCTTGTAGGGTCGTCCCCGCGCAGAGGCGGGCCCGGAGCCTCCGCGCCGGGCTCAACGGCTGTCTTCGGCCTGCTCACGCAGCCATGCCTGTGCCTGACGCAGGCGGCTGTCGACGATGGACGCCTCGATATCGTCCGCGGGGTGGGCCCCGCCTCGGCCCGCCAGCATCTGCGCGGCCTTGAAGCGGTCCACCGCGCCGGCGAAGTCCAGTTGGGCCATCTGCGCCTCGCCTTCGGCGCGCACCGCACGCAACGCCTGCCCCTGCGCTTTCCAGGCGAGGGCCAGGTTCTGCCAGGCGATGGCATCCCGGGGATGCGCCACGACCCACGGCTGCAGCACGTCCACCGCCTTGGTGGCCTGCCCGGTCTGCATCCAGCCTTGCGCCAGCATCAGTCGCTCCGGGCGAGGCAGGGTCGCGCCCCGGGGCACCGCGTCCTCGATCAGGCGCACCGCCTCTGCGGCATGGCCTGCGGCCAGCGCGATTTGCCCCGCCAGCAACCGCGCCAGCCGCGCGGCCCGGGGCTCGTCTTTCACGAGTTGACGCAATTGGCTGGCCCGGTTCGTGGCTTGCGAAAACTGGCGCAGCTGGAGTTCGGCCAGGGCAGCGGCATACAGCACCGCGGCGCGACGCGCGACGTCCAGGCCGGCAAAGCCCGTGGCCTCGGGCTCGGCAGCCCAGGCGCGCAGCCGATCCACGCCCGGGTTGGACAGCACCCGGGCACGGGCCGAGATCAGGGCATGCTCCAGCGACGGCTTTGCCGCGGGCGCGGCCGCCTCAGGCTGGCGGGCCTGCATTTCCGCGATCCGCTCCGTGGTCAGCGGGTGGCTGCGAAGATAGGGGAAGGCGCCGTTGTCATTGAGACGCGAGGTCTGCTGAAGTTTTTGGAACATGCCGGTGAATCCCCTCGGGTCGAACCCCGCCTGCGTCATCACCCCCAGGCCGATGCGATCGGCCTCGCGCTCCATGTCGCGTGAAAAATTCAGCTGCGACTGCGCAGCCACCGCCTGGCCACCGACCACCACCGCGTTGGCCATGTCCGCGTTCTTGCTCGCTGCCAGCGCCCCGAGCAGGAGTGCCCCCAGCAGCAAGGGGGTTTGCTGGCTCTGGCGCTCGATCAGGCGCGAAATATGGCGCTGGGTCACGTGACTGAGTTCATGCGCCAGCACCGAGGCCAGCTCGTCCGCGCTCTCCACCACGCCGATCAGCCCCAGGTTCAGCCCCAGATACCCGCCCGGAAGCGCAAAGGCGTTGACCGCCCGGTCACGTCCAAGCAGGATCTGCCAGGCGAAACGTTCGTCGATTTCAGGCGCCAGTTCGCCGCGCGCGCGCGCGGCCGCCAGCAGCGGTTCCCAGAGGCCCCGCACGTACTCCGCGAGCACGGCGTCGTCCAGGTAGTCCGGATCGCGGTACAGCTCCCGGGCAATGCGCTCGCCCAGACGCCGCTCCGCGCCGGCCGTCAGCGCGCCACCTTCGCCCAGCGAGGGCAACGCGGGCTGCGCCACCGCCTGAGGCGCGGCCGCCGCCGCGATCATCAAACTGGCAAACCCTGTCCGCAGGGCCATGGAAATCGGTCGTTTCTTCATCGGTTCCAGAAAAGCCTCTTCATCCTTCCGGTGGGCCATGTGGCCACACGGCAGCCGGGACGGCATGGCTCTATGATCCACGAAATCCGTCAACGTTCTGTCAACCTGGGTTTCCGCCCTTCATGCCATGAGCATTCCCTCTTCGTCCAGCCCCCTGACCCATTTCGACCGGGAAGGGCAGGCCCACATGGTGGACGTGGGCGCCAAGGCCAGCACGCACCGCGTGGCCGTCGCCAGCGGCCGCATCGAAATGGAACCACGGACGCTGGCCCTGATTGTCTCGGGCACCGCCAAAAAAGGCGATGTGCTCGGCGTGGCCCGGATTGCCGGCATCATGGCCGCCAAGAGGACCAGCGAGCTGATTCCTCTGTGCCATCCGATCGCCCTGACCCGCGTCGCGCTCGAACTGCAGCCGCAGGAAGCCGGCCCGGAGCACCCACCCGGCGTGCTGTGCCGCGCCACGGTCGAGACCGTCGGCCCCACCGGTGTGGAAATGGAGGCGCTGACCGCCGTGCAGGTGGCGTTGCTGACGGTCTACGACATGTGCAAGGCGGTGGACCGCGGCATGACGATCACCGCCGTGCACGTGCGGGAAAAGCACGGCGGAAAGTCGGGCAGCTTCGTCAAGGCCTGAAAACAGAAAGCCCCGGCGGAACGCACGGGGCCTTCGAAGATGCGTCGGACCACCCCGCAAGGCGGCCTGGCCAGAGGAGTCTCTACTTCTTCTGGCGGTATTTGCGCAATGCCGCGATCTGGGCGGCCAGGACGGCCAGCTCCGACTGCGCGCGCGCCAGGTCGATTTCACCCTTGGCGTTCTTCAGCGCTTCCTCCGCGGCAAGCTTGGCCGCATTGGCTTTCTCGTCGTCCAGGTCCTTGCCGCGGATGGCGGTGTCGGACAGCACGGTCACGCAGTTGGGCTGCACCTCGAGGATGCCACCCGCCACGAAAACGAATTCCTCGCCGCCATCGGCCATTTCAATACGCACCGAACCGGGCTTGATGCGGGTGATGAGCGGGGTGTGGCGCGGGTAGATGCCGAGTTCGCCCGCCTCGCCAGGCAAGGCCACGAACCGCGCCTCGCCCGAGAAGATGGACTCTTCGGCGCTGACCACATCGACGTGGATGGTGCTCATAGTTACTCCTGTACAAAGTCGCTGGAAAGCAAGCCCCGGGGTGTCTGCGAGGTGGTGCGCGCGGAAAGGTCTCGCGCCTCAGTCCCGGCAGACGCCCGGGTACGCCGCTTCAAGCGACTTTTTTGGCCTTTTCGAAGGCTTCGTCGATCGTGCCAACCATGTAGAACGCCTGCTCGGGCACATGATCGCACTCACCGGCCACGATCATCTTGAAGCCGCGGATGGTTTCGGCCAGCGACACGTACTTGCCCGGCGAGCCGGTGAACACCTCGGCCACATGGAACGGCTGGCTGAGGAAACGCTGGATCTTGCGCGCACGGGCCACGGCCAGCTTGTCCTCCGGTGCCAGTTCGTCCATGCCCAGGATGGCGATGATGTCGCGCAATTCCTTGTAGCGCTGCAGCGTGCCCTGCACGGCCCGGGCGACGCTGTAGTGTTCTTCGCCCACGACCAGCGGGTCGAGCTGGCGCGAGGTGGAGTCCAGCGGGTCCACGGCAGGATAGATGCCCAGCGCGGCGATGTCACGCGACAGCACCACGGTGGAGTCCAGGTGGGCGAAGGTGGTGGCGGGCGACGGGTCGGTCAAGTCATCCGCCGGCACGTACACGGCCTGGATGGAGGTGATGGAGCCGACCTTGGTGGAGGTGATGCGCTCCTGCAGGCGGCCCATTTCCTCGGCCAGCGTCGGCTGGTAGCCCACGGCGGAAGGCATGCGGCCCAGCAGGGCGGACACTTCGGTGCCGGCCAGCGTGTAGCGGTAGATGTTGTCCACGAAGAACAGCACGTCGCGGCCTTCGTCGCGGAAGGATTCGGCGATGGTCAGGCCGGTCAGGGCCACACGCAGACGGTTGCCCGGGGGTTCGTTCATCTGACCGTACACCATGGCCACCTTGGATTCGCTCAGGTTCTCCAGGTTCACCACGCCGGACTCGGCCATCTCATGGTAGAAGTCGTTGCCTTCACGGGTGCGTTCACCCACACCGGCAAACACGGACAGGCCGCTGTGCGCCTTGGCGATGTTGTTGATGAGCTCCATCATGTTCACGGTCTTGCCCACACCGGCGCCACCGAACAGGCCCACCTTGCCGCCCTTGGCGAACGGGCACACCAGGTCGATCACCTTGATGCCGGTTTCCAGCAGTTCCTGCGAGGGGCTGAGTTCGTCATAGGACGGTGCCTTGCGGTGGATGGAGGCGGACAACTCGGACGACACCGGACCGCGCTCGTCGATGGGGTTGCCCAGCACGTCCATGATGCGACCCAGTGTGGCCTTGCCGACGGGCACCGTGATCGGATTGGCCGTGTTCTGGACAATCATGCCGCGCCGCAAGCCGTCGGACGAGCCCAGCGCGATGGTGCGCACGATGCCGTCGCCGAGCTGCTGCTGTACCTCCAGGGTCAGCGCGGAGCCGTCCATCTTCAGCGCATCGTAAATCTTTGGCATCTGGTCGCGCGGGAACTCCACGTCAACCACGGCGCCAATGCACTGAACAATCTTTCCTTGAACCTGAGCCATGTTTCGCTCCAAAAATTTGAATCTTGTTGAACCGCCGCGCAAACCCTGGCTTACACCGCGGCAGCCCCGGCGACGATTTCCGAAAGCTCTTTGGTGATCGCGGCCTGGCGCGTCTTGTTGTAGACGAGCTTGAGTTCGCCGATCACATTGCCGGCGTTGTCGGTCGCGGCCTTCATCGCCACCATGCGGGCGGATTGCTCCGACGCCATGTTTTCAGCCACGGCCTGATAGACGAGCGCCTCGACGTAGCGCACCAGCAGGTCGTCGATGACCGCCTGCGCATCCGGCTCATAGATGTAGTCCCATCCGTGCTGCGTGCCGCTGGCCCGAGCCTCGGCACTCATCGTGTCGGCCGACAGCGGCAGCAGACGATCGACCACCGACTCCTGCTTCATCGTGTTGATGAAACGGGTGTAGCAAAGATAGACGGCGTTGATCTCGCCTCGGGCATAGGCATCCAGCAGCACCTTGACCGGGCCGATCAGCTTTTCCAGGTGCGGCGTGTCGCCCAACTGGGTCACGTGCGACACCACTTGCGCGCCCACGCGGTTGAGGAAGCCCAGTCCCTTGTTGCCGATGGCCACCGTCTGCACGGCATGGCCGGCGGACTGCACTTCGCGCAATTTCGCCGTGACGGCCCGCAACACGTTGGTGTTCATGCCGCCGCACAGGCCCTTGTCGGTCGTGACCACGATGAAGCCGGTGGCCTGGGCCTCGTTGGTGCGCATGAACGCGTGCGTGTACTCGGGGTTGGCTTGTCCGAGATTCGCGGCGATGTTGCGAACCTTCTCGCTGTAGGGGCGGGCGGCACGCATGCGATCCTGCGCCTTGCGCATCTTGGAGGCGGCGACCATTTCCATCGCCTTGGTGATCTTCTTGGTGTTTTCCACCGATTTGATCTTGCCTCGAATTTCCTTACCTGCTGCCATGAAAGCCTCCTATGCTCGTCGGCCGCGGTCAGGCAAAGGTCTTCTTGAAGGCGCCGATGGCCGCGGTCAGTTCGGCCTCGGCATCCTTGTCCATGGCCTTGTCGGCTTCGATCTTGGCCAACAGGGCAGCATGCTTGTCCTTCAGCCAGGCATGCAGGCCATGCTCGAACGGCAACACCTTCTTGACGTCGACATCGTCCAGGTAACCCTTGTTCACTGCGAACAGCGAAGCGCCCATCAAGGCGATGGACAGCGGGCTGTACTGGGCTTGCTTGAGCAACTCGGTCACGCGGGCGCCGCGGTCCAGCTGCTTGCGGGTGGCTTCGTCCAGGTCGGAGGCGAACTGCGCGAACGCGGCCAGCTCGCGGCATTGCGCGAGGTCGGTACGGATACCGCCGGATAGGCCCTTGATGATCTTGGTCTGCGCCGACGAACCCACGCGCGACACCGAGATACCGGCGTTGATGGCGGGGCGGATACCGGCATTGAACAGGTTGGTTTCCAGGAAGATCTGACCATCGGTGATCGAGATCACGTTCGTCGGAACGAAGGCGGACACGTCACCAGCCTGTGTCTCGATGATCGGCAGGGCGGTCAGCGAGCCGGTCTTGCCCTTGACTTCACCCTTGGTGAAGGCTTCGACGTAGTCGGCGTTCACGCGCGCGGCGCGCTCCAGCAGACGGCTGTGCAGATAGAACACGTCGCCAGGATAGGCTTCGCGGCCCGGCGGGCGGCGCAACAGCAGAGACACCTGACGGTAGGCCACGGCCTGCTTGGACAAATCGTCGTAGACGATCAGCGCGTCCTGGCCGCGGTCGCGGAAGTACTCGCCCATGGTACAACCCGAGTAGGCCGACACATACTGCATCGCCGCAGACTCGGAGGCCGAGGCGGCCACGACGATGGTGTAATCCATCGCGCCGGCCTGCTCCAGGGCACGGACCACGTTCTTGATCGACGAGGCCTTCTGACCGATGGCCACGTACACGCAGGTCATGTTCTGACCCTTCTGGTTGATGATAGCGTCGATGGCCACGGCGGTCTTACCGGTCTGGCGGTCGCCGATGATCAGTTCGCGCTGGCCGCGGCCCACAGGCACCATGGAGTCGATCGACTTCAGACCGGTCTGGACCGGCTGGTCCACCGACTTGCGCGCGATCACGCCAGGAGCGACCTTCTCGATCACGTCGGTCATCTTGGCGTTGATCGGGCCCTTGCCGTCGATCGGCTGGCCCAGCGCATTGACCACGCGGCCAATCAGTTCGGGACCGACCGGCACCTCCAGGATGCGGCCCGTGCACTTGACGGTGTCGCCTTCGGAGATGTGCTCGTATTCACCCAGAATCACCGCGCCGACGGAATCGCGCTCAAGATTCAGCGCCAGGCCGAAGGTGGGAACGCCTTCGGCGGTCGCCGGGAATTCCAGCATTTCACCCTGCATCACGTCGGACAGGCCATGAATGCGGACAATGCCATCGGTGACGGACACCACCGTGCCCTGATTGCGGATGTCGGCGCTGGCTGCCAGTCCTTCGATGCGGCTCTTGATCAGTTCAGAAATTTCTGCGGGATTGAGTTGCATGACTCTTTCCTTCTTTCTTAAATGGGCTGATGGCTTACGCCGTCAGCGCGACTTTCATTTGTTCCAGGCGTGCCTTGACGGAAGTGTCAAGCACCTCGTCACCGACCACCACGCGAATTCCGCCGATGAGCGAGGGGTCGAGCTCGACCTTCGCGTCGAGCTTGCGGCCGAAACGCGACTCCAGCGCGCCCACCACGTCAGCCATGGCCTTCTCATCAATTGGAAACGCGCTGTACACCACCGCGTCCGACGTGCCACGGCGTGCGTTCTTGAGCACACGGAACTGCGCAGCCATTTCAGGAAGCACGGCCAGGCGACCGTTGTCGATCACGGCGCGAAGGAAGTTCCGCGCCGCCTCCGGCAACGGTTTCCGGGCAACGCCCGCCACGAGATCAAACACCTGTTCGGTGGTGGCCCTGGGACTGTCCGCGAATTGCAGCAGCTGGGAATTGCCCGCGATCACGGCAAGCTCGTCCAGCCATGCGGCAGCACCGTCCAGATCGGACGATGCCGCCTTGAACAGCGCCTCGGCATACGGGCGGGCAATGGTGGCAAGTTCAGCCATGGTCGGTACCTTCTACAGCTCGGTCTTCAGACGGTTAAGCAGGTCGGCATGAACACCGGCATTGACTTCCTTGCGAAGAATTTGCTCGGCCCCCTTGACGGCCAGAACAGCCACCTGTTCACGAAGCGTTTCGCGCGCCTTCACAGCCTGCTGCTCCGCTTCGATCCGGGCCGCTGCGACGATCTTGGCCCCTTCGTCCATGGCACGGGCCTTGGCTTCCTCGATGATGGCCTGGGCACGCCGCTCGGCATCGGCCAGGCGCGTCGCCGTTTCGGCGCGTGACTTGGCCAGCTCGGCCTCGACACGCTGGTTGGCCGCGGAAAGCTCGGACTTGGCCTTGTCGGCCGCGGCAAGGCCATCGGCAATTTTCTTGGCACGTTCGTCGAGCGCGACAGCGATCGGCGGCCACACGAATTTCATCGTGAACCAGACCAGAATCGCGAAAACGATCGCTTGGACGAACAGGGTTGCATTGATGCTCACAGCAACACCCTTTCAGTCAAATTGATGAACAGGCGACTCGATTACTTCAGCACGAAGGGGTTGGCGAAGGCGAACATCATCGCAATACCCACACCGATCAGGAAAGCGGCGTCGATCAGGCCGGCCAGCAGGAACATCTTGGTCTGCAGTTCGTTCATCAGTTCAGGCTGACGGGCCGCAGACTCGAGGTATTTGCTGCCCATGATGCCGATGCCGATACAGGCGCCGATGGCACCCAGACCAATGATCAGACCAGCGGCGAGAGCGACAAAGCCGAGAACGTGTTCCATTTAAAAGCTCCTATGAATGAAAATGAAAAGTGAGGGAAATGAATCAGAAAACCGTCAATGCGCGTCGTGCGCCTGGCCGATATACACCAGCGTCAGCATCATGAAGATGAAAGCCTGCAGGGTGATGATCAGGATGTGAAAGATCGCCCAGATCGTGCCGGCAATGACATGCCCCAGCGGCAGGAGGACGCCCGACAGAGACATCGCGGCGGCGCCACCCATCAGGGCAATCAGCATGAAAACCAGTTCGCCCGCATACATGTTGCCGAACAACCGCATGCCATGGGAAACTGTCTTCGCCGCGAATTCGATCATCTGCATCAGAAAATTGACCGGCCACAGCAAGGGATGCGCGCCAAAAGGCGCCGTGAACAGCTCATGCACCCAGCCACCCGCGCCCTTGATCTTGATGTTGTAGAAAATGCAGACCAGCAGCACCGAGACGGAGAGGCCCAGTGTGGTGGACAGATCGGCCGACGGCACGACCCGCAGGTAGGCGTGATGGGGGTCGTGGCCAGCGGCACCGTACACCAGCTCCCAAAGCTTGGGCAACAGGTCGACAGGCAGCAAATCCATCGCGTTCATCAGGAAAATCCAGACGAACACCGCCAAAGCCAGCGGAGCCACCAACTTGCGACTCTGGGCATTGTGGATGATGCCCTTGGCCTGGTTGTCCACCATCTCCACCAGAATTTCCACGGCCGCCTGAAAGCGCCCCGGCACCGCCGAGGTCGCCGCACGCGCCGCCTTCCACAGGAGCCAGCTGCCAATGATGCCGAGCAGCACCGACCAGAAGATCGAATCGAGGTTATAGACCGAGAAGTCGATCACCCCCTTCATCGGCTTGTTCTGCAGATGCGTCAAGTGGTGAACGATGTATTCACCCGCGCTTGGTCCTTGTTCAGCAGCCATCTAATTACTACCTGTGTTCAATTTCCACGTTTCGGGCGCCACAAGAACGCCACCCAGTACAACTTCATCGTCAGCACCAGCCCCACCAGCATGGCCGGCCAGCTCAGCTGCTCCACCAGCCTTGGCGCCGCGAACAGCATCGCGACCGTCAAGGCAATCTTGACCACTTCCCACACAAGAAACCCGGCGGCCGCCCCTGCGGCGCGCGCCTGTGGATCCTGCGACAAGCCTCCGCGTGCCAGCCCTCGCGCAAACAGCATGGCGGGGATCACCACCGCCAGCGCCCCATAGGCCACCGACCACCCCACACTTGGCCGCCCGGTCAACCCCCAGGCCAACCACGCCACGACCATCCCCACCACCGCCTGCGTCGCGATCACCCCCCACGGCGACACCGAGGGCTTGCGGGCGGCCAGATCGCGCGCCTCTTCAGCCGTCAACGGCTTGAATTCCGGCACCTCGTCCTCATTTGAAGCCATCTGTGGCACGGCCTGGATGATTGTCGACACGGGACGTTTCGCTGAGCTGACAGACACACTTTGTGGCAAATCGCTTGCCTGCAAAGCCTTCGATTATACGTAGAAACCCCTTGTTTCCATGACCCTGCATCGCAGCCGTCGCGTGAACAGTCCACGCACCGGGTGACGATGGCTCGAATTGGAGACAATCCATGCCATGAATCCGAACGAACTCCCGCCCCTGCCCTGTTATCTCGATGGCGACTACACCAGCCTGCCCAATGCCCGGGTCAGCGTG
>JAEWVY010000108.1 GCA_023396625.1 Pseudomonadota bacterium
CTTTCGAGCGATGTCCGCGTCAATTTATAATCGCAGGCGTTTTCGAGGAGCGTTGCAGCGTCCCCCTGGCACCCGTCAGCGGCGGACACGAGGCTCGGAAACCGGGCCGGCTTTTGGGGCGGCCCAGCATGGCAACGACGCTCATCCACTTTTCCCGTGGTGAGCTTTCCCCATCGGCAAGTGGTTTTCAGAATCCGTTTTGGAGCAAACCATGAACGCACGACTCGATACTCCCCTGCACGCCGATGGCGCCATCGCCGACATGGGCTTGGCCGGCTGGGGTCGCAAGGAAATTCGCATTGCCGAGACCGAGATGCCTGGCCTGATGGCCATTCGCGAAGAATTCGCCGCCGCCCGGCCGCTCAAGGGAGCCCGCATCGCTGGCAGCCTGCACATGACGATCCAGACCGCCGTGCTGATCGAGACACTGCAGGCGCTGGGCGCCCAGGTGCGCTGGGCATCCTGCAACATTTTCTCGACCCAGGACCATGCCGCGGCCGCGATCGCCGCCACCGGCACGCCCGTGTTTGCCGTCAAGGGCGAAACCCTGACCGATTACTGGGACTACACGCACCGCATCTTCGACTTTGGCGCCCGGGGCGACGAGGGCGAAGGCCCCAACATGATCCTGGACGACGGCGGCGATGCCACGCTGCTGATGCACCTGGGCAGGCAGGCCGAGCGCGACCCGAGTGTGCTGGCCAATCCGGGCAGCGAGGAGGAGCGTGTCCTGTTCGCCGCGATCAGGGCCAAGCTGTCCGAGGACGATAGCTGGTACACCCGCAAGAGCGCGCAGATCATCGGCGTGACCGAGGAAACCACCACCGGCGTGCACCGGCTCAAGGAGATGTCCGCCAAGGGCACGCTGATGTTCCGTGCCATCAATGTGAATGACTCGGTGACCAAGAGCAAGTTCGACAATCTGTACGGCTGCCGCGAGAGCCTGGTGGATGGCATCAAGCGTGCCACCGATGTGATGGTGGCCGGCAAGGTGGCTTGCGTGGCGGGCTATGGCGACGTGGGCAAGGGCTCGGCCCAGGCGCTGCGCGCCCTGAGCGCCCAGGTCTGGGTGACCGAGATCGACCCGATCAATGCCCTGCAGGCGGCCATGGAGGGGTACCGCGTCGTGACCATGGACTACGCGGCGGACAAGGCCGACATCTTTGTGACCTGCACCGGCAACAAGAGCGTCATCTCCTTCGACCACATGGCGCGGATGAAAGACCAGGCCATCGTCTGCAACATCGGCCATTTCGACAACGAAATCGACGTGGCCTCGCTGGAGGCCAGGTGCCAGTGGGAGGAGATCAAACCGCAGGTGGATCACGTGATCTTCCCCGATGGCAAACGCATCATCCTGCTGGCCAAGGGCCGCCTGGTGAACCTGGGCTGCGGGACCGGCCACCCGAGCTTCGTGATGTCGTCCTCTTTTGCCAACCAGACCATCGCCCAGATCGAGCTGTTCACCCACGGCGACTACTACGAGCAGGGCAAGGTCTATGTGCTGCCCAAGCACCTGGACGAGAAGGTGGCGCGCCTGCACCTGAAAAAAGTCGGCGCCATGCTGACCGAGCTGACCGATGAGCAGGCGGCGTACATCGGGGTGCCCAAGCAGGGGCCGTACAAGCCCGACACCTATCGGTATTGACCTCCTGGCGCTGCCCTCGACGTGACCTCCCCAAGGGGGCCGCGGGGACGGTTCCCCGATGCCCGGGACGTCGTCGGTGGTGCTTCACGATGCGTGCTGACCAACTCCTTGTCGAACGCGGCTTGGCCGCGTCGCGCTCGCAGGCCCAGCGGTTGATTGCCGCGGGCGTGCGCTGGCGGCGCGCGCCGGGCCCCTGGAAGACTGTGGCCAAAAATGGCGAGGAGGTGCCGGGCGAGGTGGGCGTGGAATTGGAGCTGCTGGACACGGCGGAGTCGCGCTATGTGTCGCGCGGCGGCCTCAAGCTCGAAGGCGCCCTGAGGACGGTGGGGCTGGAAGTGACGGGGCTGCGGTGTCTTGACGTGGGCCAGTCCACCGGCGGCTTCACCGATTGCCTGCTGCAGCGGGGGGCGGCCCATGTGACCGGTGTGGATGTGGGGCACGGTCAGCTGCATCCGCGTCTGCGCGCGGATTCGCGCGTGACGTGCCGGGAAGGCGTGAATGCGCGCAACCTGGATAGTTCATATTTGATAGCAAACAATGACCATTCCACGCTGGATAATGGCCAAAAAGATGTTGAATTCGATCTGATCACGGGGGATCTGTCCTTTATCTCGCTCACGCTGGTGTTGCCAGCGCTGGTGCCGTTGCTGCGAGCGGGCGGCCATGTCCTGATGCTGGTCAAGCCACAGTTCGAACTGCAGCCGGCGCAGATCGGCAAAGGGGGGCTGGTGAAGGACGAGGCGCTGTTCGCGGTGGTCGAGCAGCGCCTTCGCGGCGCCTGTGCCGCGCTGGGGCTGACGGTGCGGGACTGGTTCGGCAGTGCGATCGCTGGTGGCGATGGCAACCGTGAGTTTTTCGTGTTCGCCCGCAAGCCGGGGGAAATCGTGAATTGCTGAGGAGGCAGACCATGGGTCTTGCATTGAGTTTCGAATTTTTTCCACCCAAGACGCCCGAAGGTGTCGGCAAGCTTCGGGGGGTTCGCCAGCAGCTGTACGCGTTGCAGCCCGAATTCTGCTCGGTGACGTATGGGGCCGGGGGGTCCACGCACGAAGGCACGTTCGGGACGGTCCGTGAAATCCTGGCCGAGGGCGTGGCCGCGGCCTCGCATTTCTCCTGCGTGGGCGCGACGCAGGCGTCCGTGCGGGAACAACTGGCGCAACTGAAAGCCATGGGCGTGAAGCGGCTGGTCGCGCTGCGCGGGGACTTGCCCAGCGGGTATGGCCTGGGAGGCGAGTTTTCGTACGCGAGCGACCTGGTGGCGTTCATCCGCGCGGAAACCGGGCGCAGCTTCCATATCGAGGTCGCGGCCTATCCCGAAACGCATCCCCAGGCGAAGTCACCCGATGCGGACCTGCAGGCGTTCGCGGCCAAGGTGCGCGCGGGCGCCGACTCGGCCATCACGCAATATTTCTACAACGGCGACGCCTACCTGCGTTTCGTGGATGACGTGCGCCGTTTGGGGCTCGACGTGCCGGTGGTGCCCGGCATCATGCCCATCACGAGTTCCGCGCAACTGCTGCGCTTCTCAGATGCCTGTGGGGCGGAAATCCCCCGCTGGATCCGGCTGCGGCTTCAGTCCTTCGGGGACGACGCGGCATCGATTCGCGCCTTCGGCCTGGACGTGGTGACGGACCTGTGCGAGCGGTTGTGCCGCGCCGGGGCGCCGGGCCTGCATTTCTACACCATGAACCAGGGGGCAGCGACGCTGGAGATCGTCCGTCGCCTGGGTTCGCGGCCAACCCCCGATGCCGGCATAAGCTCCTGACGATTCTGTATTTCACAAACGCGGGCCTGACGGGCATCATCCGACGTCGATCATTCAACTCCGGAGCTGCTCGTGAAACTCGAAACCCTGGCCATCCACGCCGGCTACACCCCCGATCCGGTCACCAAGGCGGTGGCCGTGCCCATTTACCAGACGGTGTCCTACGCGTTCGACGACACGCAGCATGGCGCCGACCTGTTCGACCTGAAAGTGCCGGGCAACATCTACACCCGCATCATGAACCCGACCCAGGACGTGCTGGAGAAGCGGGTGGCGGCACTGGAAGGCGGCATCGCCGGCCTGGCCCTGGCCTCCGGCCAGGCGGCCATCACCTACGCCATCCAGACCATCGCTGAAGCCGGCGACAACATCGTCTCCACCGCCACCCTCTACGGCGGCACCTACAACCTGTTTGCCCATACCTTTCCCCAGCTGGGCATCCAGGTGCGCTTCGCCGACTACCGTGATCCCGCCTCTTTCGAGCCACTGATCGACGGCAAGACCAAGGCCATCTACGCCGAAACCATCGGCAACCCCCTGGGCAACATCACCGACATCGAGAAGCTGGCCGAGATCGCCCACCGCCATGGCATTCCGTTGATCGTGGACAACACCGTGGCCAGCCCCTTCCTGCTGCGCCCCATCGAGTTCGGCGCCGACATCGTGGTGCACTCCCTGACCAAGTACCTGGGCGGCCATGGCAACTCCATCGGGGGCATCATCGTCGACAGTGGCAAGTTCCCCTGGGCCGAACACAAGGCCCGCTTCAAACGCCTCAACGAGCCCGACGTCTCCTACCACGGCGTGGTGTACACCGAGGCCCTGGGCCCGGCCGCCTACATCGGCCGCGCCCGCGTCGTGCCCCTGCGCAACACCGGCGCCGCCATCAGCCCCTTCAACGCTTTCCTCATCCTGCAAGGCATCGAGACCGGGGCTCTGCGGCTGGAGCGCATCACCGAGAACACCATTGCCGTGGCCAGGTATTTGCAGGGCCACGAGAAGGTCAAGTGGGTGAACTACGCGGGCCTGGAAAACCACCCGGACCACGCGCTGGCGCGGAAATATCTGGGAGGCAAGCCCTCGGGCATCCTCACTTTCGGTGTCGAGGGGGGCCTCGCGGGCGGCGCCCGTTTCCAGGACGCCCTGAAGCTGTTTACCCGTCTGGTGAACATCGGCGACGCCAAATCGCTGGCCTGCCACCCGGCGTCCACCACCCATCGCCAGCTCAATCCCGAGGAACTGGCCAAGGCCGGCGTGACCGAGGACACGGTGCGCCTGTCCATTGGCATCGAGCACATCGATGATCTGCTCGCCGATCTGACGCAGGCCCTGGCGGCGGTGTGAATGGGTTTCCGAGGCCATCCGGTCCGTCAGGCGGACCGGATGGCTGTCGGGAGCGGGCCGACCGGGAGGCTCAGCGTTCGTCGTAGCTCACGACCAGGCGGTCACTGGTCGGGCGGGCTTGGCAGCTCAGCACGAAGCCTTTGTCGGTTTCCCAGGGTTCGAGCGTGAAATTCTTGTCCATCTGCACGCTGCCTTCCATGACCTTGGCGCGGCAGGTGCAGCAGACGCCCCCTTTGCATGACCAGGGCACATCCAGGCCCGCGGCCAGTGCCACGTCGAGCACGTGCTGGTCGGGGCGCATGCGCAGCTCATGGGGTTTGCCGTCGAGCAGCACCGTCAGCGCCACGGAGCCACCTTCGGCATGCGCGTGGCCGGCCACCGCGGCGCGGCGCGCGTCCGGTGTCAATGCCTCGAGCGTGGGTGAGGTGAAGCGCTCGGTGTGGATCTGCCGTTCGGGGACGCCGGCGGCAAGCAGCGCGGCTGCCGTGGCATCGATCATGGCTTCGGGGCCGCAGACGAAGACCTCGTCCATGCTGGCTGCGGGCAGCAGGGTGTCGAGCAGGGCGCGCACCTTGGCCGTGTCGATGCGACCCTGCAGCAGGTCCGATTCCTGTGCCTGCCGCGACAGGATGTGAATCAACGTCAACCGGTCGGGATAGCGGTCCTTGAGATCCTGCAATGCCTCGTTGAACATCACACTGTCCATCCGGCGGTTGCCGAACACCAGGGTGAACTTGGATTCGGGCTGCTCCTCCAGCGTGCTCGCCATGATCGACAGAATCGGCGTGATGCCTGAGCCCGCGGCAAAGCCGACGCGGTGCAGCGCGCGCGGGCGTTGCGAGACGAAACGACCTGCGGGCGGCATGACCGACAGGGTGTCGCCGGCTTGCAGCTGCGTGGCGGCCCAGTTGGAAAAGGCGCCGCCTGCCATGGGGCGGATGCCGATGTCGATCTCGTGGGTGTCCCGGTAGCGGCGGCGCGTGCTGCAGATCGAGTAGCTGCGGCGCAGTTCCTGGTTGCCGACGCGGGCGCGCAAGGTCAGGTACTGGCCGGACTCGAAAGAGAAGGTTTCGGTCAGTGCATCGGGAACGGCCAGGGTGATGGCGACCGATCCCGCGGCTTCGGGGCGGATGCGCGAGACGGTGAGATCGTGAAAGCGGGGGGCTGCGGACATGGTCGTGGGTGCGCGTCGGCGCGCTCAGTAAGGTTTGAAATAGTCGAACGGCTCAAGGCAGTCGAGGCAGCGGTACTGGGCCTTGCAGGCAGTGGAGCCGAAATGGGAGATTTCGGTGGTGTTCTCCGATCCGCATTGCGGGCAAGGGATGGCGGGTCCCACCGCGTGGCTGGTGAAGCGAAGCGCACGGGCGTCCGACGCGGCGCCCGTGCTGCCGCACCGTGGCGGCGCGATGCCATAGGCGCGGAGCTTTTCCTTGGTGGCCTCGCTCATCCAGTCCGTGGTCCAGGCCGGCGTGAGCCGGGTGACCACGCGCGCGGTGATGCCCAGCCGCGACAGCGTGGCGCGTACGTCGTCTTCGATCTGGCCCATCGCCGGGCAGCCGCTGTAGGTGGGGGTGATGACCACTTCCAGCGCGTGGTCCGTGCCATCGCGAATTTCGCGCACGATGCCCAGTTCCCGCAGCGTGACGACCGGAATCTCCGGATCGGCCAGCGTGTCCAGTGCCGCCCAGATGGCGGCGTGGTCCGGGGAAGAGGGGGCGGGCGAGCTCATCGGAGACGGCGCGGCGCGGGTTTACCAGCTGGCCGCCGGGTGGGCCCGCGCCAGGCTCTGCATGTCGGCCAGGACGAAGCCCAGGTGTTCGGAGTGCAGGCCCTGTTTCCCCTGGGTCACATAGCCCTGGTGCGGGGTCGGACGCTCGAGCGTGGCGTCGCTCAGGGCGTGGTCGACCAGGGTGTCCCAGTCACTGCGCAGCGTGCTCAGGTCCACGGTGACGCCGCAGTCGCAGGCGGCGGTTTCCGCGGCGCCAGTCGCCCAGAATTCGGCGGTGTAGGGCATTAGGTGGTCGAGCGCGGCTTGTGCGCGTGCGTGTGATTCGTCCGTGCCATCGCCGAAGCGCACCAGCCAGTCCCGTGAATGACGCAGGTGGTAGCGGACTTCCTTGAGTGACCGGTTCGCGATCGCTGCCAGCGACGTGTCGGGGCTGGCCTGCAGGCGGTCCCACAGCAGGACCATCAGCGCGCTGTAGAGGAAGTTGCGCACGATGGTGGTGGCGTAATCGCGCTCGGCGGCCGCTGTCGCGGCCAGTGGCGGACTGTGCGGCAGTTCCAGCATCGTGTAGTTGCGGAATTCGGCCGTGTCGCGGAAGTAGGCCAGCGTGTCTTCGGTCACGGCGCCGTCGTGGCGCGCCCCGCGCAGATGGGCAAAGCGGCTGGCTTCGCCGGTGTTGATGCGATCCGCTGCGGCTTGGTAGAGCAGCCGGGCCTGCCCGATCAGGTCCAGGCTGTTGTTGGCCATGGAGAGGTCTTCCTCGATGACGGGGCCATGGCCGCACCATTCGGCATTCCGCTGTCCGAGGATCAGGGCGTTGTCGGCCAGGTGCAGAAGATAGTCCACCGGGGCCAGCACCCGGGATTCGAGCACGGCTGCCATCACATGTGCCCCACGGCTTCGGGGATATCGTAGAAGGTCGGATGGCGGTAGATCTTGTCGGCGGCGGGGTCGAAGAACTCGTCCTTGTCGCTGGGTTCGCTGGCCGCAATGGTCGCCGAGGGGACTACCCAGATGCTCACGCCTTCCTGGCGCCGCGTGTAGACGTCGCGCGCCATTTGCAAGGCGTGCTGCGCATCGCTGGCGTGCAGGCTGCCGCAATGCTTGTGCTCCAGCCCCTGTTTGCTGCGGATGAATACCTCCCACAATGGCCAGTCGCTCAGGGCGGGGGTGTCGGTGGTGTTCATGCTGCCTCCTTCATGTGGGATGGTTGATGTTTGCGTGCATGGGCCAGCGCGGCGTTGCGGACCCAGGCTCCTTCTTCCCAGGCCTTGACCCGGGTGCCCAGCCGCTCTTTGTTGCACGGTCCGTGGCCATTGACGGTGGACCAGAACTCATCCCAGTCGATGTCGCCGTGGTCATAGTGACCGCGTGTTTCGTTCCATTTCAGGGCAGGGTCGGGAAGGGCGACGCCCAGAACCTGCGCTTGCGGCACGGTGGCGTCGATAAATTTCTGGCGCAGGTCGTCGTTGCTGATGCGCTTGATGCCCCAGCGCATGCCTTGTGCGCTGTGCGGACTGTCGCTGTCCGGCGGACCGAACATGGCCAGGCATTTCCACCACCAGCGGTTCACGGCATCCTGCACCATGGCTTTCTGCTCGTCGGTGCCACGCATCATCACCAGCAGGGCTTCATAGCCCTGGCGCTGGTGGAACGACTCTTCCTTGCAAACACGGATCATCGCGCGGGCATAAGGCCCATAGGAGCAGCGGCACAGCGGAATCTGGTTCATGATCGCTGCGCCATCGACCAGCCAGCCGATCACACCGACATCAGCCCAGTTCAGCGTGGGGTAGTTGAAGATCGAGCTGTACTTGGCGCGGCCACTGTGCAGCGCGTCGATCATCTGCTCGCGGCTCGTCCCCAGGGTCTCGGCGGCGCTGTAGAGGTAGAGGCCGTGGCCACCCTCGTCCTGGACCTTGGCGATCAGAATGGCCTTGCGCTTGAGACTGGGTGCGCGGCTGATCCAGTTGCCCTCGGGCAGCATGCCGACGATCTCGGAGTGGGCGTGCTGGCTGATCTGGCGCACCAGCGTCTTGCGGTAGGCATCGGGCATCCAGTCGCGAGGTTCGACTTTCTCGTCGGCGTCGATGCGCGCATCAAAACGGGCCTGTAGCGCGGTTTCGGCTTCGGTCAATGGCGCGGCAACCGCCTTGAGCGCACCGGGCCTGGCCTCGTCAGCGTCGTCACGGACATTGAAGGACTGCGTGTACATGCGGGGGTCTCCTTCGCCTGCAACATGGGGCGACCGCCGAAGTATATCAATTAACCGACCGGTCGGTCGGTTAATTCGGGTTTGTCCCGATCCCAGGCCCGAAACGGGCGGGTTCAGCCGGCGCTGTCGAGCGTCCAGCCCTGGCCGGGCCCTCTTCCGAGGGACTCGACCATGCTGGGTAGCACCGCTTTCAGGGTGGCCTGGAGGGTATGGGGTGGATTGATGACCCACATGCCGCTGGCGCGCAGTCCTTGTCGGCGCGGCTCACCCGGCACCGACACGGGGGCGGGCGATTCGGCAGCGCCGATCGAGAGGGTGGCGTGCAGCCAGGATCGGCCGGCCTGCGTGCACAGGGTTTTCAGACGGCGGGGCAGGTCGTGCGCTTCTGGGCGGGGGATGATCGGATACCAGACCAGGTAAGTGCCGGTGGCAAAGCGCTTGAGGCTGTCCTGGATGCACTCGCTGACCCGGGCATAGTCGCTTTTGAGCTCGTAGCTGGGATCGATCAGCACCAGGGCCCTGCGACTGGGTGGCGGCAACAGGGCGCGCAGGCCCTCGAAGCCGTCCTGCCGGGCCACTGCGATCTGCCGGCCGGCGCGCAGCTGGGCAATGTTGGCGGCCAGGACCTTGCTGTCGGTGGGGTGCATTTCAAACAGCTTGAGTCTGTCCCGGGCCTCGGAGCGCATCAGCCGCTGCATCACGAAAGGGGAGCCTGGGTACACCTTCAGACGCCCGTCCGGGTTGAAACCAGCGATCAGATCCAGATAGTCGTCGAGGGCGGTTGCTTCTGATTTGATAGCGACAGGTGATTTGTCGGCGCTGGATAAAGGCTTTTTTGATGAAGATTCCTGTGCCAACGCCAGGTGCGGGGCTGCCAGCTTGAAGATGCCGTCGCGGGCCTCGCCCGAGGTGTCAGAAAATTCACTGTCAAGCCGGTAGAGCCCCGCGCCGGCGTGGGTGTCGACCAGCATCAGGGCGCTGTCCTTGTGCATCAGATGCCGCAGCGTGGCAATCAGTGTGGTGTGCTTGAGCACGTCGGCGTGGTTGCCGGCATGAAAGGCGTGGCGATAACTGAACATGGGGCCATGGTAACGCCCTCCGGGCACTGGGGCCGCGAGGACGGACGCATGTCCGGCGGGTTTTCGTATAATGTCCGGCTTCGCAGCGCTTTTGTGACTCCGCGGCGAAGCCGGAAAAATCTGGAAAACGGGCCTCCGTTGACGCCAGTTCCCGGAATCACCACCTAAGAGGTTCTCGTCAGAAGAACACCGACCGTGGAAAAGAGTCCGCCAAACCAGCTCAGAAAAGAGAGAACTCATGAAAACGTTCAGCGCCAAACCCGCTGACGTGACGCACGAGTGGTTTGTGATTGACGCGACCGACAAGGTCCTCGGACGAGTTGCCAGTGAAGTGGCTCTCCGTTTGCGCGGCAAGCACAAGGCCATTTACACGCCTCACGTCGACACCGGGGATTTCATCGTCGTCGTCAACGCAGCCAAACTGCGCGTGACCGGGACGAAAGCCCTCGACAAAGTGTATTACCGTCATTCCGGTTTCCCGGGTGGCATTTACGGCACGAATTTCCGTGACATGCAGTCCAAGCACCCCGGTCGTGCGCTGGAAAAAGCGGTCAAGGGCATGTTGCCCAAAGGCCCGTTGGGCTACGCCATGATCAAGAAACTCAAGGTCTACGGTGGCGCCGAGCATCCGCATACCGCCCAACAGCCCAAAGTGCTGGACATCTAAGGAGCCTTGAGATGATTGGTGAATGGAACAATGGCACCGGCCGTCGCAAATCCAGCGTCGCCCGCGTGTTTCTGAAAAAAGGCACCGGCAAGATCACGGTCAATGGGAAAGACATTCAGGCCTATTTCGGCCGTGAGACGTCGATCATGATCGCCAAGCAGCCGCTGTTTTTGACCAACCATGTCGACACCTTCGACATTCAGGTCAATGTGCATGGGGGTGGTGAATCTGGCCAGGCTGGCGCCACCCGTCACGGCATCACCCGTGCCCTGATCGACTATGACGCGACGCTCAAGCCCGCGCTCAGCCAGGCCGGCTATGTCACGCGCGACGCGCGCGAAGTCGAGCGCAAGAAGGTTGGCTTGCATTCTGCCCGCCGCGCCAAGCAGTTCTCGAAGCGTTAAAGCACTTCCGCTCCAAGGAAAGAGCCGCTCAAGTCCGCTTGCAGCGGCTCTTTTGTCTTCGGGGCCCTGTTTACTCGGCCTAGCCATTTCCCATCTGTCGTGCGATTCAAGCTCCTTCGCCGTCGCCTGACCATCAGTGCACCACGCATGGCTGTTCGAAGCGCCATGCCATGGCCCCTGCGCTGGATTCTGGCTGCCGTGGTGCTCGGGTTTTGCGCGGCGATTGCCTTGTGGGCTTTCGAGTTTGGCAAGGGGATCGCGGGGCTCGATGCGGGCAGCCGCCAGGAGCTGGCCCGCTTGCGCGAGGAAACCACACGGCTGCGCGAGGAGCGTGACAAGGCGCAATCGGTCGTCAACACCTCGGGCAGCCTGCTGACCGCCGAGCAGGCGGCTCGCGAGCAGCTGGCCCAACAACTGCGGCAACTGGAAGCAGAGAATCGTGCATTGCGTGACGACCTCGGTTTTTTCGAGCAGTTGCTGCCCACGGGAACCAGCGGGGGGATAGCGATTCGCGCCTTGCAGGCTGAAGTCATGCCCGGAGCGCAGCTCAAGTGGCAGGTGCTGGTGCTCCAGGCTCAGAAAAACGCGACGGAATTCAAGGGCAACCTCGCGCTGACGTTCGCGGGGTTGCAGGGCAACAAACCCTGGACATTGACTTTGCCCGCCACCGAATTGCACATGCGCCAATACCGGCGGCTCGAAGGCATGGTTGGCCTGCCGCCGGATACCGTGGTAAAAACCATGTCAGCGCAGGTTCTCGAGGGCACAGCCGTGCGCTCGGTGCAGTCGATCAAGTTGTAGCCAATGCTTGGGTGCGCCTGGCACGTGCCCAGAGGAGATTCGGATGTTCGGCAAGAAAAAGCAGCCCCCTATCAAGAGCCTGGTCGCTCATGGCAGCCGTATCGAGGGACACTACATCTTTGCCGAAGGATTGCGTGTGGATGGTGAAATCGCAGGGGACATCCGTGCCCAGGCGGACCACCCGAGCATTCTCGTGATCGCGGAGAGTGCCACGGTCACCGGTCAAATTCATGCGGGGCATGTGATCATCAACGGCCGAGTGAACGGGCCGGTGCATGCCACTGAATTGCTCGAATTGCAGCCCAAGGCGCGCATCGAAGGGGATGTCAGCTACAAGGTGCTCGAGATGCACCAGGGCGCAGTGATCGTTGGCAAACTTTGTCCGCTGGATGACGCACAGGTAAAACCCATACTGAAACTGGCGGCAAACAGCGAGTGACAGAATTCCCGAGGAATTTTCTGTACTATTGGCAACAAACCAACTTTCCCGGAGTTTGCCATGAGTGCCGTTGTTGAAAATGTCCAGACAAGCATGCCCGATCCCATTGTTTTTACAGACAGTGCCGCGGCCAAGGTGGCCGATTTGATCGCCGAAGAAGGTAACCCTGATCTGAAGCTGCGTGTTTTTGTGCAAGGCGGTGGGTGTTCCGGCTTTCAGTACGGTTTCACCTTCGACGAAATCACCAACGAAGATGACACCACCATGACCAAGAATGGCGTGTCGCTGCTGATCGACGCGATGAGCTACCAGTACCTGGTGGGTGCGGAGATCGATTACAAGGAAGACCTGCAGGGCGCGCAGTTCGTGATCCGCAATCCCAACGCCACCACCACCTGCGGCTGCGGTTCATCTTTCTCGACGACCTGAGAATGGCTGTGCACGGCGGGGATGCCGTGCCCACCTGGAGGCGTCCGGCTGATTTGCCGCGGGAATCTGAAGTCTCGTTCGGGTTTGGAGGTTCGCTGTGAGCGGTGTTGGCGGTCGCAGCTCCCGATTCAAGCCGCCGGGATGACGTTGCCGCCGGGCGCGGCGGCTGATCCCGACGGACCCTGGAAGAGGTTACGCTTGGCACATGTTGCGGACGGCCTCGCTTTCGACCAAACTTATACGCACCGGTGCCAGTTTGCTGCTGGTGGCGTTGGCGTCCATTGGCCTGACGCTTTGGGTCACGTGGCAACTTGAGGGCGGTGCCGCAGCTGTCAACGAAGCCGGGCGCATGCGCATGCAGACTTGGCGGCTGGCCAGTGCGGTACAGACCAGCCTGGTGTCGGTCGAGCGCCAGGCTTTGGTTGCGCGTTTTGACGACACCCTGAAGCTGCTGCGAATTGGCGATCCCGCGCGGCCGTTGTTCATGCCCTGGGATGACGATGTCGAACGGGAGTTCACGCAAATAGAGCGTCTCTGGGCACAGCGTCGCGGGCAATGGCTGGCAACGCCGCCACCGACGGCTGCTGCATCGGTGGCGGCCGCGGAGGAGTTTGTCACGGCGATCGATGCGCTGGTGCTGGCGATCGAGCAGCAGCTGTCCCGCCTGACTGCGATTCTGAACTTGTTCCAGTTCGTCATGATGGTGTTGGCCATCGGCGGCGCCGTGGTCATGCTCTTCACGGGCTACATGTACGTCATCAACCCGCTGGACAATCTGCGGCAAGGTTTGCGGCAGGTGGAAACGGGGGATTTTTCCACGCGGATTCCTGTGGACACCCAGGATGAGTTTGGTCAAGTGGCCGCCGGATTCAACAGGATGGCCGCGACGCTGCAGTCCCTCTACGGCAGCCTGGAGGCCAAGGTGCGGGCCAAAACGCAGCGTATCGAGTCACAGCGTGTTCGCCTTGAGGCACTGTATGAAGTCAGTGCCTTTCTGGCCGAGGCCGACACCATCGATGAACTTGCGCAGGGCTTCTCTCGGAAAGTGCGCGCCTTCATGAAGGCCGACGCCGTCGTCGTGCGTTGGTCGGACGATGCGAATCAGCGCTATCTGATGCTGGCTTCCGACTGTTTTCCAGAGGGCATTGCGGAGGCCGAGCGCAGCCTGATCGCGGGAGGCTGTGCCTGCGGCAGCTTGTCGCCCGATGCCCGAACGCGGGTGATTCCGATCGTTTCGCATGAATTCGAGCCTCTGCGCCGTTGTGCGCAGGCCGGTTACGAGAGCCTGGTGACCGTGCCCATCCGGTTGCAACAGCGTTTGCTCGGTGAGTTTGACCTGTTCTTTCGGGCGGCGGTGGTGTTGAGCGAGGAGGAAATTGCCCTGCTCGACGCCCTCGCCAGCCACCTGGCCAGTGCCTTGGAAGGATTGCGTGCCGATGCACTTGAGCGCGAGGCGGTTGTCGGGGAGGAACGCGCCCTGTTGGCGCGTGAGCTGCACGACTCGATCGCGCAGTCACTCGCCTTCCTCAAGATTCAGGTGCAACTGCTGCGTGCCGCCATGCAGCGTGGGCAGACCGACAAGGTGCTCAATATTGTGGACGAGCTGGATGCCGGCGTCCGCGAGAGCATCGGTGACGTGCGTGAGCTTCTGGTGAATTTCCGGACGCGAACCAATACGGACGATATTGAACAGGCATTGCGCGAGACCTTGCAAAAGTTCGAACATCAGGCGGGGCTGCCTGCCCGGCTGGAAGTTCATGGGGAGGGGTTGCCCCTGCCGGCCGACGTGCAGGTGCAGGTCCTGCACGTGGTACAGGAAGCCTTGTCCAACGCGCGCAAGCACGCGGGCTCGTGCCACGTCGTGGTGGAGGTGCGCAAAGGAGCCCGATGGCGCTTCATCGTGCGGGACGATGGTGTTGGGTTTGATACCGATCAAGTTCAGGGCGAATCTCACGTGGGGCTGAAGATCATGCGGGAGCGGGCCCTGCGCATCGGCGCGGAGGTCGTCGTGGCTTCCCACGAAGGTGGTGGCACGTCGGTCACGTTGACGCTGCCGCCGCATCCGGCGGCTGTCGGTCGCAATCGGCCGGCATGGTCTGCCGCGGATGTATCTTCAGATTCCACCTCCATCGCTTGAGGGAGTTTGTGCCGATGAAACCTGTCCGACTCATGGTGGTGGATGACCACTCTCTGTTCCGCCGCGGGCTGACGGCCTTGCTGGCGCAGGATGAGCGCTTTGTCGTGTTGCATGAGGCGGGAGATGCCGGCGAAGCGTTGAGTTGCATCCTGCGTGAGAAGCCGGACCTGATCCTGCTCGACAACCATCTACCGGGAGTTCATGGCGTCGATGCGCTGGCTGGATTCAAGGAGGTCGCGCCGGATGTGAAGATCCTGATGTTGACCGTGAGCGAGGATGAGCAAGATCTGTCCTCGGCCTTGCGGGCGGGAGCGGATGGCTATCTGCTCAAGACCATCAATTCCGAGGATCTTTGCGAATCGATCCTCAAGGTCGTTCAGGGAGACTCCGTGATCAGTCCGGAAATGACCACCAAGCTGGTCTCCGTGTTTCGTGGCCATCCGGTCACAGGGGCGCCGCCCCCGGTCGCTCCCGCGAATACCCTCCGAGATGAGGAAACCAGGTCATCGGAGGGACTTGCAATCCTGTCGACGCGCGAACGGCAGATCCTCGCCTTGATTGCCCGTGGCGCCAGCAACAAGGTGATTGCGCGTGAGCTCGAGATTGCCGAAACTACCGTCAAGATCCATGTCCAGCACATTTTGCGAAAACTTCATTTGAGTTCTCGCGTGCAGGCGGCTGTCTACGCCACTGGCCACGGCATGGCTTGATCTTGATCAAGTGATGGGATAAAAAGAGAGGCGATAGTTCTTCGGAACGATAGCAACGCAAGCTGCCATCATCCTTCTGGCGTGGCTGCGGCGTTCCATTGAAGGATGTTCATCGGGTGCGGAAAGTTCGACAGTTTGCACATGCAATTTCTGGGAGGAAGCATGGCGACGGATCTGAGCAATTCCAAGAAGGCCTGGTCGGTGCTCATCGTCAGCACGCTGGCATTCACTGTCTGCTTCATGGTCTGGATGATGTTTGGCGTCATCGGCATCCCGATCAAGAAGATGCTGAATCTCAACGCGACGCAGTTTGGCCTGCTGACAGCCATGCCCGTGCTGACGGGCTCCCTGATCCGGGTGCCACTCGGTATCTGGACGGACCAGTTCGGTGGCAGGGTCGTGATGGCGGTTCTGATGGCGGTCACGATACCGGCGATCTGGATCATGGGTTACGCCACGGCTTACTGGCACTTCCTGGTGATCGGTCTGTTCGTGGGCTTGGCGGGAGGATCGTTTTCGGTGGGAACGCCCTACGTGGCGCGCTGGTTCCCAAAAAACCGGCAAGGCATGGCCATGGGGGTCTATGGCGCGGGCAATTCGGGGGCGGCGGTCAATAAATTCGTGGCGCCAGTGTTGCTGGTGGCGTTTGGCTGGTCCCTGGTGCCACAGGTGTATGCCGCCATCATGCTCGGCACACTGGTGCTGTTTTGGTTGTTCAGCTACAGCGACCCGACGCATCTTGCGCCGAGCCATGTCCGGTTCGTGGACCAGCTCAGGGCGCTGAAGGACCCGAAGGTCATCAAGTATTGCCAGTATTACAGCATCGTGTTCGGTGGCTACGTGGCGATGTCGCTGTGGATGGTGCAGTACTACGTGGGTGAGTTCGGGCTCGATATCCGTGTGGCGGCCTTGCTGGCGGCCTGCTTTTCGCTGCCCGGCGGGGTGCTGCGCGCCGTGGGTGGCGTGTTGTCGGACCGGTACGGCGCGCACAGCGTGACATGGTGGGTGATGTGGGTGAGCTGGGTCTGTCTATTCCTGCTCTCGTATCCACAAACCGATTTCACCATTCAGACCGTGGAGGGCCCGAAAACCTTTCACATCGGGCTGAATGTGTATCTGTTCACGGCCTTGATGTTCATTCTCGGCATCGCTTTCGCTTTCGGCAAGGCCAGTGTCTTCAAGTACATCAGTGACGACTACACACAGAACATTGGCACGATCAGCGGCATCGTGGGGTTGGCTGGTGGCCTGGGTGGATTTGTGCTGCCCATCATGTTTGGCGCGCTGATGGATCTGACCGGCATCCGTTCCAGTGCCTTCATGCTGATGTACGGCGTGGTCTGGGTCTCGCTGATCTGGATGTACTGGACCGAAGTTCGAAACACTTCGGTCATGGGGGCCAATGCCCAGGCAGGGCGAGCCTGACGTTGTCGATTTTCCCGATTCAACAGGGATTTCATCATGCATCTCGAAGCACAAAAAGCCGGCAGCGGCGCGGACATCGCGGACTGGCGCCCCGAGGACACGGGGTTCTGGGAGTCGGTGGGGAAGCAAACCGCGTACCGAAATCTGTGGATTTCCGTGCCCGCCCTGCTCTGTGGTTTTGCCGTCTGGGGCATGTGGGGCATCATCGCCGTACAGATGCTCAACCTGGGCTTTCCCTTCACCCAGGCCGAACTGTTCACGCTCACGGCGATCTCGGGCATCTCGGGCGCCACCATGCGCATCCCGGCGTCCTTCCTGGTCCGTCTGGCCGGCGGACGCAACACCATCTTCCTGACCACCACGATGCTGTTGGCCCCGGCCATCGGCACTGGCGTCGTGCTGCAGCACCCCGAGTGGCCGCTCTGGTCCTTTCAGCTCATGGCCCTATGGTCTGGCGTGGGGGGCGGCAACTTCGCCAGCTCGATGTCCAACATCAGCACCTTCTTTCCCAAGCGCCTGCAGGGCACGGCGCTGGGCCTGAACGCCGGCCTGGGGAATTTCGGCGTGACCACGATGCAGATCGTGATCCCACTGGTCATGACTCTGCCCCTGCTGGGCGTCTTCGGTGGTGAACCGATGACGCTGGTGAAGGACAGCGGCTGGCTGTTCGGCAAGATCGCCGCCGGCACGCCGACCTGGATTCAGAACGCCGGCTTCGCCTGGGTGTTCTCGCTGGTGCCGCTGGGCGCATTGTGCTGGTTCGGCATGAACAACCTCAAGACTGTCTCGCCCAACACCGGCAACCCGATCGCTGCGTTCGCCAAGATCACCTACCTTTACACCCTGGCCTTCGTGCCCACGGTGTTCATGCTCTGGCTGTACCTGCCCAAGCCCACCGGCCTGGGCCTGCTGAGCATGTGGGTCGCGATCCCGCTGGACATCGTGATGGCGCTGTCGGTGATGCGCCTGGCCGCCTTCGGTGAGATGAAGGAAGGTGTGAAGAAGCAATTCGCCATCTTCGGCAACAAGCACACCTGGTCGTTGACCGCGCTCTACATCGTCACCTTCGGCTCCTTCATCGGCTTTTCGATGGCGCTGCCGCTGGCCATCACCGTGATCTTTGGCTTCCAGCACATCCCCGACGCCGCGGGCGTGCTGCAGCACACGCTCAAGAATCCCAACGCCCCGTCGGCCTTGACATACGCGTGGATCGGCCCCTTCGTCGGCGCCGCCACGCGGCCCGTCGGCGGCTGGATCAGCGACAAAGTTGGCGGCTCGATCGTGACCCAGGTGATCACCGCGGTCATGGCCGCTGCCGCCGTGGCTGTGGGCTACGTGTTGATGCAGGCCTACAGCTCGCCCACGCCCGAGCAATACTTCCCGATGTTCCTCGGCTTGTTTATGGTGCTGTTCTTCGCCAGCGGCATCGGCAACGGCTCCACCTTCCGCACCATCGGCGTGATTTTCGACCGTGCCCAGGCCGGCCCCGTGCTGGGCTGGACCTCGGCGGTCGCGGCTTACGGCGCCTTCATCGCGCCGGTGCTGATCGGCCAGTACATCAAGGCCGGCACCCCGCAGCTGGCCTTCTATGGTTTCGCCATGTTCTATGCCCTGTGCCTGGTGCTGAACTGGTGGTTCTACCTGCGCAAGAGCGCGGAAATCAGAAACCCCTAAGGCACCCCTGACAGGTTTTTCGGAGACCCCACGATGAGTCACTTCCTCGACCGCCTGAGCCACTTCAAGGCTCCCACTGAAAACTTCTCCGGCGCGCACGGCATCACCACCGGCGAAGACCGCACCTGGGAGGATGCCTACCGTGACCGCTGGGCGCACGACAAGATCGTGCGCTCCACCCACGGCGTGAATTGCACGGGCTCCTGTTCGTGGAAGATCTACGTCAAGGGTGGCATCGTGACCTGGGAAACCCAGCAGACCGATTACCCGCGTACCCGCGCCGATCTGCCCAACCACGAACCGAGGGGTTGCGCCCGGGGCGCCTCGTACTCCTGGTATCTCTACAGCGCCAATCGCGTGAAGTACCCCATGGTTCGCGCGCGCCTGCTCAAACACTGGCGGGCGGCCTTGTCCGTCGCCAAAAGCCCGGTCGATGCCTGGGCAGCCATCGTCGAGAATCCGGAAGCTCGGCGCGAATGGCAACAGCAACGGGGCCTAGGTGGTTTTGTTCGCAGTTCCTGGGAGGAGATCAACCAGCTGGTGGCCAGCGCCAATGTCTATACCGCGAAGAAGTATGGACCAGACCGTGTGATCGGCTTTTCGCCGATTCCGGCCATGTCCATGATCAGTTACGCCGCGGGCGCGCGTTACCTGTCGTTGATCGGTGGCGTCTGCATGAGCTTTTACGACTGGTATTGCGATCTGCCGCCGGCCAGCCCGCAGGTGTGGGGCGAACAGACGGATGTGCCCGAGTCGGCCGACTGGTACAACTCGACGTTCATCATCGCCTGGGGCTCCAACGTACCCCAGACCCGCACGCCGGACGCCCACTTCTTCACCGAGGTGCGTTACAAGGGCGCCAAGACGGTGGCGATCACGCCCGACTACGCCGAGATCAGCAAGCTGTGCGATCTCTGGCTGCACCCCAAGCAGGGCACCGACGCGGCCATGGCCATGGCCATGGGGCACGTGATCATCAAGGAGTTCTATTTCGATAGACGGTCCGCGTACTTCGACGACTATGTGCGCCGCTATACCGACATGCCCAACCTGGTGCAACTTGAGGAGCGCGCTTTGCCGGATGGCCGCACTGTGGTCGTGCCCGGCCGCTACTTGCGCGCCAGTGACTTCGACGGCAAGCTCGGGCAGGCCAACAATCCCGAGTGGAAGACCGTGGCGCTGGACCAGGACGGCAAGGTCGTGCTGCCCAACGGCTCCATCGGTTTCCGCTGGGGCGCCGAAGGCCGCACCGACGCGGGCAAGTGGAACCTCGAAGACAAGGAAGCGCGCGGCGACGAGCAGGTCAAGCTCAAACTGAGTCTGATGGAGGGCGAGGGCAGCGAGTACGAAGTGGGCGAGGTCGCCTTCCCCTACTTCGGCGGCATCGACACCCCGAACTTCACGGCCAACAAGCAGGCCAGCGCCACCGACGACGTGCTGGTGCGCCAGGTGCCGGTGCGCCGCATCAAGCTGGGCAAGGCCGGCGAGGAGCGTTATGCCCTGGTCGCCACCGTGTTCGACCTGACGGTCGCCAACTACGGCGTGGCCCGTGGCCTGCCGGGCGACAGTGGGGGCCCCACGTTCGGCGCTGACGCGTCCTCGCTGCCCCCCGGGGGGGCTGGTGGTGCCTTGGGGCGGCCCGGCGGCATCACCCCCGCCGCCACCAGCTACGACCAGGACACGCCCTACACGCCCGCCTGGCAGGAAAAGATCACCGGTGTCAAGCGCGACCAGGTGATCGCCGTGGCGCGCCAGTTCGCCGACAACGCCGACAAGACTCGGGGCAAGTCCATGGTCATCATCGGCGCGGCCATGAACCACTGGTACCACAGCGACATGAACTACCGGGGCATCATCAACATGCTGATGATGTGCGGATGCATCGGCCAGAGCGGCGGCGGCTGGGCGCACTACGTGGGCCAGGAGAAGCTGCGGCCCCAGACCGGCTGGACCGCGTTGGCGTTCGCACTGGACTGGGTGCGCCCGCCGCGCCAGATGAACAGCACCAGCTTCTTTTACGCCCATACCGACCAATGGCGCTACGAGCGCCTGGGCGTGGATGAACTCCTGTCACCGCTGGCCGACAAGGCCAAATTTGGCGGCAGCCTGATCGACTACAACGTGCGCGCCGAGCGCATGGGCTGGCTGCCAAGTGCCCCGCAATTGCAGACCAACCCGATGCAAGTGGTGAAGGACGCCATCGCCGCCGGCATGGACCCCAAGGACTACGCGGTCAAGGCACTCAAGGACGGCTCGCTGAAGATGAGCTGCGAGGATCCGGACCACCCCGCCAACTGGCCGCGCAACATGTTTGTGTGGCGCTCCAACATCCTGGGTTCCAGCGGCAAGGGTCACGAGTACTTCCTCAAACACCTGCTGGGCACCACCCACGGCGTGCAGGGCAAGGATCTGGGCGCCGACGACGCCAAGCCCACCGAGGTTCGGTGGCACGACCAGGCGCCCGAAGGCAAGTTGGACCTGCTGGTCACGCTGGACTTCCGCATGAGCACGACTTGCCTGTACTCCGACATCGTGCTGCCCACGGCCACCTGGTACGAGAAGAACGACCTCAACACCAGCGACATGCACCCTTTCATCCACCCGCTGTCCACCGCGGTGGACCCAGCCTGGCAGAGCAAGAGCGACTGGGAGATCTACAAGGGTTTCGCCAAGGCGTACAGCGAGGTGTGCCTCGGGCATCTGGGTGTGGAAAGGGAGGTCATGCTCACACCCTTGATGCATGACTCGCCGGCCGAGCTGGCCCAGCCATTCGACGTCAAGGAGTGGAAGAAAGGCGAGTGCGACCTGCTGCCGGGGGTGACCGCGCCGCAAATCAGCGTGGTGGAGCGCGATTACCCAAACACCTATGCCCGCTTCACGGCCCTGGGGCCGCTCATGGACAAGACAGGCAACGGCGGCAAGGGCATTGGCTGGAACACCAGCACCGAGGTCGGTCAGCTGAAGGAGCTCAACGGCCGGGTGCAGACGCAAGGCGCGACCCATGGCATGGTGAAGATCGACTCCGATATCGATGCCTGCGAAGTGGTGCTGCAGCTGGCCCCCGAGACCAACGGCCACGTGGCCGTCAAGGCATGGGAGGCGCTCGGCAGGATTACCGGGCGTGACCACACCCACTTGGCGATCCATCGCGAAGACGAGAAGATTCGCTTCCGGGACATCCAGGCCCAGCCTCGCAAGATCATCAGTTCGCCGACCTGGAGCGGCATCGAGTCCGAGACCGTGTCCTACAACGCGGGCTACACGAACGTGCACGAACTGATTCCATGGCGCACCCTCACCGGACGTCAGCAGTTCTACCTTGATCATCCCTGGATGATCGCCTTCGGTGAAGGCCTGTCCAGCTACCGTCCTCCGGTGGATCTCAAGACGGTGAGCGATCTGATCGACCGAAAGCCCAATGGCAACAAGGAAATCTCGCTCAATTTCATCACGCCGCATCAGAAGTGGGGCATCCATTCGACCTACACCGACAACCTGATGATGCTCACGCTGAACCGGGGCGGCCCGGTGATCTGGCTGAGCGAGGACGATGCCAGGGCGGCCGGCATCGTGGACAACGACTGGGTCGAGCTGTTCAACATCAACGGCGCCATCGCGGCGCGCGCGGTGGTGAGCCAGCGGATCAAGCCGGGCATGGTCATGATGTACCACGCTCAGGAAAAAATCATCAACACCCCGGGGTCCGAGATCACCGGCACGCGTGGCGGCATACACAACTCGGTGACCCGCATCGTCACCAAGCCCACCCACATGATCGGTGGCTACGCGCAGTTCAGCTACGGCTTCAACTACTACGGAACCATCGGCACCAACCGGGACGAGTTCGTCATCGTTCGCAAGATGCGCAAGCTGGACTGGCTCGATGGCGAAACCCTGGCGACCACCCAGGCTCAAGGAGAGACGAGATGAAAGTACGCGCGCAAATCGGCATGGTGCTCAACCTCGACAAGTGCATCGGCTGCCATACCTGCTCGGTGACCTGCAAGAACGTCTGGACCAGCCGCAAGGGCATGGAATACGCTTGGTTCAACAACGTCGAAACCAAGCCGGGCATCGGTTATCCCAAGGAGTGGGAGAACCAGGATAAATGGAACGGTGGCTGGGTTCGCCGGGCGGATGGCGCCATCGAACCGCGTCAGGGCGGCAAGTGGAAGTTGTTGATGCGGCTTTTCTCCAACCCCAACCTGCCCCAGATCGACGACTACTACGAACCCTTCACCTTCGACTACGAGCATCTGCAGTCCGCGCCTGAAAGCAAGGCGCCACCAACGGCCCGTCCGCGCAGCCTGATTACCGGCCAGCGTATGGAGAAGATCGAGTGGGGCCCCAACTGGGAAGAAATCCTGGGCGGCGAGTTCAGCAAGCGCAGCGCGGACGCCAACCTCGCGAACTTCGAGCAGGTCCAGAAGGACATGGTCGGCCAGTTCGAGAACACCTTCATGATGTATCTGCCCCGGTTGTGCGAGCACTGCCTGAATCCGGCGTGCGTGGCGTCATGTCCCTCGGGCTCGATCTACAAGCGCGAGGAAGACGGCATCGTGCTGATCGATCAGGACAAGTGCCGGGGCTGGCGCATGTGCGTCTCGGGATGTCCCTACAAGAAGATCTACTACAACTGGCAGACCGGCAAGGCAGAGAAATGCATTTTTTGCTATCCACGTATTGAGGCGGGGCAGCCGACGGTGTGTTCCGAAACCTGCGTGGGCCGCATCCGGTATCTCGGCGTGGTGCTGTACGACGCCGACCGCATCCAGGAGGCCGCTTCCGTCGAGAACGACAAGGATCTGTACCGGGCGCAGCTGGACATTTTCCTCGACCCCAATGACCCGGCGGTGATCGCGCAGGCGCGCAAGGACGGCATCCCGGAGGCTTGGCTGGAAGGGGCCCGCAGGAGTCCGGTCTACAAGATGGCCATGGAGTGGAAGGTCGCGCTGCCACTGCACCCCGAATATCGCACCTTGCCCATGGTCTGGTATGTGCCGCCGCTGTCCCCCATCACCTCGGCCGCGAATGCCGGGCAGCTCGGGGTGAATGGCGAAATTCCGGATCTGGCCCAGATGCGCATCCCGGTCCAATATCTCGCCAACCTGTTGACGGCGGGCGACACCGGCCCCGTGGTGCGAGCCCTGGAGCGCATGCTCGCCATGCGCGCCTGGCAACGCAGCAAGCATGTGGACCAGGTGCAGAACCTCGCGGTACTGGAGCAGACCGGGCTCAGCGTGGCCGAGGTCGAGGAGATGTATCAGGTGATGGCCATTGCCAACTACGAGGATCGGTTCGTGATTCCAAGCACACACCGCGAGTACGCTGAAAACGCTTTCGATCTGCGCGGAGGCTGCGGATTTTCTTTCGGCAACGGTTGCTCGGAGGGCGCTTCCGGGACCAGCCTGTTCGGGGGGACGAAGGCCCGAACCATCCCCATCAAGTCCCTGATTCCGGTGTCGGGAGAGTGACCATGAAAGACTGCCGCCATTCCCTGCGTGCCCTGGCCTGGTTGCTCGGTTATCCCGACCAGGCCCTGTGCGAGCATCTTCCCGCGCTGGTGGACGCCATCGACGCAGAGGCCGCGGTGCCGGCCATGCGTCGGGCCGAGCTGCGGGCGTTTGCCTCGGAGTTGACGCGCCTTGATCCGATGGATGTCGAGGCCCGTTATGTCGAGACGTTCGATCGGGGGCGCGCCACCTCGCTGCACCTGTTCGAGCATGTGCACGGGGATTCCCGGGACCGTGGTCCCGCCATGATCGATCTGATGCAGACCTATGAAAAGGCGGGCCTGCTGCTGGCACCCGAAGAGTTGCCGGATCACCTGTGCGTGGTGCTCGAGTTCGCGTCCACCCAGCCGCCCCGTCTGGCCCGGGAATTTCTGGGCGAGATGGCCCACATCCTCGCTGCCATTTTCAGTGCGCTCCTGCAACGCGGCAGCCCCTACGCCGCCGTGGTCGCTGCAGTCCTGGAACTGGCAGGACAGCGCGCGCAGGCCGTCGCCATCGAGGTCGATGAGCCCATGGATGAAAGCTGGTCCGAGCCCGCTGCGTTCGACGGCTGCAGCACACGGGGCCAGGCCCGGCCCGGCGGCCCACAGCCCATTCATATTGTCCGCAACACGAACGTTTCCACGGGAATGACCGCACCATGAACACCTATCTGGACGGATTTTTCTTCGGCTACTACCCCTACATCTGTCTCAGCGTGTTCCTGCTGGGCAGCCTGATCCGCTTCGACCGGGATCAATACACCTGGAAAAGCGACTCGTCCCAGCTGCTGCGGGCCGGACAGTTGCGTTGGGGCAGCAACCTGTTTCACGTGGGGGTATTGTTCCTGTTCTTCGGCCATGGGTTTGGCATGCTGACGCCCCATGCCGTGTACGAGCCCTTCATCAGCGCGGGCACCAAGCAGGTCGTGGCGATGGTTTCCGGCGGGCTGGCCGGGGTGCTCGGCTTCGTGGGCGTGAGCATTCTTTTGCACCGCCGTCTCCGCGATCCGCGGATTCGCATCAATTCCCGGAGAAGCGACATTCTGCTGCTGGTGCTGCTGTGGCTGCAGCTGGCCCTAGGGTTGGGCACCATTCCCCTTTCGGCGCAGCATCTGGATGGCAGCATGATGATGAAACTGGCCGAGTGGGCGCAGCGCATTGTCACCTTCCGCGCCGGGGCGCCGGAACTGCTGGTGGAGGCGGGATGGGTCTTCAAGGCCCACATGGTTCTGGGCATGTCGATCTTCCTGATCTTTCCTTTCACCCGCCTGGTGCATGTCTGGAGCGGATTCGGCACCATGGCCTATCTTGTGCGCCCCTACCAGGTGGTGCGCAGCCGCCGCCTCGGATGGACTGACGGGAGTGGCTCATGAAATTCCAGACCAGCACGGTGACCGGTTGCGGCAACGCGAACTGTGAATGCGCGGGCACCCCGGCCCCATCGGCCCAGGTCGTCATCAACGGCATGGTGGTGGGGGACGTTGGCCAGAATGGCGATCCGGATTCTTTGCGCGAGCTGGCCCATGCCGAATTGCTTCGGCAGGAAGCGGTCAGGCAGGGGTTGCTGCCACGCTGCGGCGGCTCGGTGGCCCCGACATTGGGCGAGCGGGAGCGGCGGGTGATCGAGGACATGGTCGACCAGGCGGTCTTGACGCCGCAACCCGACGAAGAGGCCTGCATGCGTTACTACGAAGCCAACAAGGACCTGTTTGTCCGGGGTCAGGCGCTGCATGTGCGCCATATCCTGTTTGCCGTGACGCCCGGGGTCGATGTTCACGCATTGACCGTGCATGCGGAGCGTGCCTTGCTGGAGCTGTCCCGCAAGGAAGTTCCCCCGGAGCGCTTTGCCCAGCTTGCCGCGTCATTGTCCAATTGCCCGTCCGGCACGCAGGGAGGGGATCTGGGCTGGATCGGTCCCGACGACTGTGCACCGGAACTGGCCAACGAACTGTTCCACCAGAAGCATTCACGCTGGGGGATGGGCGTGCATCCCCGCTTGATTCACACGCGGTTTGGATTTCACATCATCGAGGTGCTGGGCCGACGCAAAGGCCGGCAACTGTCTTTCGCGGATGTGCACCAGCGTATTGC
>JAEWVY010000155.1 GCA_023396625.1 Pseudomonadota bacterium
GCCTGGAGCGTGACCGGCTCGTGGCCGACCTGCAGTTCGGCCCGGCTTTCGAGCTGTTCTTCATCGTCCTGTTCGTGTATGCCGGCGCCAACCTGCATGTCAGCGAAATCATCGCCTTTGCGCCGGCCGCCCTGGTCTTCGTCCTGGCGCGGGCGCTGGCCAAGCTCGCGGGCGTGGCGGCCACCGCCAGTGCGCGGGGCATTCCCGTGCGTCAGGGCGCCACGACGGCGCTGCTGCTGCTGCCGATGGCCGGCCTGGCCATCGGCCTCGTGAACACCACCGTGGCCCTGTTTCCGACCGAAGGGGCCGTCGTCAGCGCCGTGGTGTTCGCGGCCGTCGCGATCCTCGAAACCGTCGGCCCGCCCATCGCCGCCCAGGCCTTGCAGTGGTCCGGAGACACCCTGGACGGCGAGGCCGCGGCCTGAGCCGTTTCCCCAGATGTCCGCCCTCGCGCGGGCCATGGGTACACTTTCCGCTTAGGATGGCATACCGATGAATGAAATCATGACCGTCTGGTCCGAATGGGCGCGCCCTTCGGCCGGGCTGCCCACGCTGCAATGGTCGCTGCTGCTGGCCGTGGCGGCAGCGGCCGGGCATCTGATCCAGCGCTACGGCGGCCTGCCCAAGGTGACGGGCTATTCGCTGGTGGGCGCCCTGGCGGGCCTGGCCGGCTTCACCGGCACCGCCTGGCCGCTCGATGGCGTGGCGCTGTTCCTGCTGGAGCTGGGCCTGTCCGTGGTGTTGTTCGAAGCCGGCGCGCGCATCTCGCTGCGCTGGTTCCGCCACAATCCCATGGTGCTGGTGCAGAGTCTGGCCGAGTCCGCGGCCACTTTCATCGCGGTCAGCGTCCTGCTGAGCTGGCTCGACGTGGCGCCCGCGGTGGCCGGACCGCTGGCGCTGATCGCCATGGCCGCCTCGCCCGCGGTGTTGACCCGCGTGGTGACCGACATCCGCGCCTCCGGGCCGGTGACCGAGCGGGCCATCGTGCTGTCCACGCTCAACACGCTTTACGCGCTGGCCCTGGGCGGCGCGATGGCCGAGCTCGCGGACCGGCCGCGCGACACGCTGATGGACACGGTCCATCCGGTCCTGGTGGTGCTGGGCCTGTCCATCGTCGTCGCGGCGCTGCTGGCGCTGGCCATGCGCATGGCGCTGCGGGTCATGAACCCCGCGAGCGAAAACACGGCCATCCTGCTGCTGGCGCTGATCGCCGCGGGCACGGCCCTGGCCGCGCAGTTCGGCGGCTCGGCGCCGCTGGCGGCGCTGCTGGGCGGTCTGCTGCTCAAGCAGCTGAACCCGCGCCCCTGGGCCTGGTCGCGCCAGATGGACACCGTCGCCTCGATGCTGACCATGCTGATGTTCGTGCTGGTGTCCACCCTGGCCGCGCAGGGCAACTGGAGCCGCGCGCTCTGGGGCGCGGTGCTGGCGGTACTGGCCACGCGCGCACTGGCCAAGGTGGCCGCGCTGGCGCTGGGCAGCCTGGGCAGCGGCATGCGCGTGACACAGGCGTTCTGGGTGGGCTGCGCCATGTCTCCGCTGTCGGCCGTGGCCCTGCTGCTGGCCTCGCGGTTCGCCACGGCCTCCCCGTCACTGGGCGCCGAGATCGCCGCCCTGGCGCTGCCGGCCATCCTGCTCATGGAGGTGCTGGGTGCCGCGATCGCCACGCTGGCGCTGTATCGCGCCGGCGAAAGCAACACGCCCTGGACACCGCTGCCGCTTGGCGGCGGCGCCCTCCGCAGCCATGACGCGTCGGGGAGGCGTGATGGCGCTTGAACCGTTCCAGACCTCGCAGGCCCTGTCGCTGGGGGTGGAGCTGGAACTGCAGCTGGTCAACACCCACGACTACGACCTCGCGCCCTACGCCGAGGACATGATCCGGCTGATGAAGAAGCACGCGCTGCCGGGCAGCGTGGTCCCTGAGATGACCTCGGGCATGATCGAAATCTCCACCAGCGTCTGCCATTCGGCGTCCGAGGTGCTGGGCCAGCTCACCCAGATCCGCGACGCGCTGGTGCAATGCGCCGACAAGCTCAACATCGCGGTGGTCGGTGGCGGCACCCACCCGTTCCAGCAGTGGCACGAGCGGCGCATCTATGACAAGCCGCGCTTTCGCGAGCTTTCCGCGCTGTACGGCTACCTGTCCAAGCAATTCACCATCTTCGGCCAGCACGTGCACGTGGGCTGTCCCGACGCCGACACGGCCCTGCTCACGCTGCACCGCATGTCGCGCTACATCCCGCACTTCATCGCGCTGTCGGCCTCCAGCCCCTACGTGCAGGGGCAGGATACGGCGTTCGACTCGGCCCGGCTCAACTCGGTGTTCGCCTTCCCGCTGTCGGGCCGCGCCCCGCTCACGCTGACCTGGAACGATTTCGGCGCCTACTTCGACAAAATGGCGCGCACCGGCGTGGTCAAGAGCATGAAGGATTTCTACTGGGACATCCGCCCCAAGCCCGAATACGGCACCATCGAGATCCGCGTTTTCGACACGCCGCTCACGGTGGACCGGGCGGCCGCCCTGGCCGGCTATGTGCAGTGCCTCGCCGCGTGGTTCATGAAGGACCAGCCCTTCATGCCGACCGAGGACGACTACCTCGTCTACACCTACAACCGCTTCCAGGCCTGCCGCTTCGGCCTCGACGCCGTGTACGTGGACCCGGCCACCGGCGAGCACATGGCGTTGCGCGAGCACATCGTGCTCACCCTGCACCAGCTTGCCAGCCACGCCGAATCGCTGGGTGCCACAGCCGCGCTGGGGCTGCTGCGCGCCGAAGTCAACCGCGATCACAACGACGCGCGCTGGCTGCGCGAGCGCCAGGCCCGGGAACGACTGCTGCCCGAAGTGGTCCGTCAGGCCGGGCTGCGCTTTCGCGGCGCGACGCACCTCAAGTGACCCCGCAGATCACGGAGCCCCCATGACCCTTCGCATCGGCATCTCGGCCCGCCTGCTGCACCGCCCTCCGGCCGGACTCGGGCTCTCGCGCAAGCCGCTGCAGTTCCTCGAAAGCTCGGTGGCGCACTGGGTGATGGCGCACCGGGCGATCGCGCTGATGGTGCCCTTCGTCAACGCGAACGGCCCGGCCGCCCCTGACCTGGCCCCGGCGGCCGACATCGCGGCGCTGCTGGATGGCCTGGTGCTGCAGGGCGGCGTCGATGTCTGTCCCGAAATCTACGGGGGCGCCCCGCTGCGCGCCGAATGGGAATGCGACCTGGTCCGTGACCGCTACGAACTCGCGCTGCTGCGGGCCTTCATCGACGCGGGCAAGCCGGTGCTGGGGGTGTGCCGGGGCGCCCAGCTGATCAATGTCTTCTTCGGCGGCACGCTGGTGCAGGACATCCCCAGCCAGTGGCCCGGCGCACTGGTCCACCAGGACCTCTCCCGCTACGACCGGCTGGTGCACGACGTGGTCTTCACCCCCGGTTCGGGCCTGTCGACGATTTACGGCCAGCCGCCCCATCGGGTCACCAGCATCCACCACCAGTGCGTGGACCGGCTGGGCCAGGGTCTGGTGGTCGAGGCGCGCTGTCCGGACGATGGCGTCATCGAAGCCATCCGCCACCAGGGGCCGGGGTTCGTGCTGGGCGTGCAGTGGCACCCCGAATTCCAGCTCACCCCCTGCGAGGCGGATCAACACCTGCTCGACAGCGGCCCGATGATGCTGGCCTTCCTCGACGCCGCCCGCCGCCGCGCCGACCGGCACCGTTGCGGCGCCTGACGTGCCCATGGGCGAATTCGAACTGATCGACCGCTTCTTCACGCGCCCGGCACAGGCCGGCGCCGCCACGCGGCCCGAATTGGCCCTGGGCATCGGCGACGACTGCGCCCTGCTGGCGCCCGCGCCGGGCATGCAGCTGGCCGTCACCAGCGACATGCTGCTCGAGGGGCGGCATTTCCTCTCCACCGTCGATCCGGCGTGCCTGGGCCACAAGGCCCTGGCGGTCAACCTGTCGGATCTGGCGGCCTGCGGCGCGCGCCCCCTGGCCTTCACGCTGTCCCTGGCGCTGCCCTGGATCGACGAAGCCTGGCTGGAGGGTTTTTCACGCGGCCTGTTCGCGCTGGCCGATGCCCATGGCTGCGCCCTGGCGGGTGGCGACACCACGCGCGGGCCGCTGGCCATCAGCATCACCGCTTTCGGCGACGTGCCGCGCGGCCAGGCGCTGCTGCGCAGCGGCGCGCGCGCGGGCGACGACCTCTGGGTCAGCGGCACCCTTGGCGACGCGCGGCTGGCGCTGGAGGTGTTTCGCGGCACGCGCTCGGTGCCGCAGGCGGCCTTCGACGCGGCGCGCGTGCGCATGGAAAAGCCCACCCCACGCCTCGCGCTGGGCCAGGCCCTGCGCGGCATCGCCACGGCCGCGGCCGACGTGAGCGACGGGCTGGTCGGAGACCTGGGCCACATTCTGAAAGCCAGCGCCGTCGGCGCCAGCATCGACACCTCGATAGCTACCAAACTAATAGCGAATGGTTGTTCATTGACGCTGGGAAATGGCCAATTTGATGCGGAAACCGCCCTGGAATACGTGCTGGCGGGCGGGGACGACTACGAACTGGTGTTCACCGCGCCGTCCGCGGCCCGCGATGCCGTCCAGGCCGCCGCGGCGGCAGCCGCCACCGCGGTCACCCGCATCGGCCGGATCGAAGCCGCGCCCGGCCTGCGGCTGACGGACGCCGAGGGCCGGGCTGTCGTCCGGCACTATTGCACGTTCGACCATTTCGCGTGACGCACACGCAGGTCCCCATCGAGGACACGGTCCACAATGCGGTGTCCTGCATCCCATGCCCATGCGTGCCATCCTTGCCCTGTGCTGCTGGCTCAGTCTGACCTGGGCAGGCGGAACCGTTGCCGCCGCCCCGTCCGGACCCCATACGCCGGGCGCGGATTTCAAGGTGGTCGAGCTCGACCAGACGGTCCGCTTCACCCCGGCCTCCGTCACCACGTCGGCCCGGATCGAACGCGAGGCCCTCAGCGCTGAAGGCGCCCGGATCATCGGCACGTTCAGCCTGCTGGTGAACCTGGAACTGGAGACCCTGGAGGTGCTCGACGCCTACACGGCCAAGGCCGACGGCACCCGCATTCCCGTCCCTCCCGAGGGCCAGTGGACGCAGCGCCACCTCGATCCGGACGAAAGCGCCGGCCACAACTGGCCCAAGACCGAGGTCCGGCGCATTCAATTCGCGGACGTCGCGCCCGGCGACCGCACCGTGCTGCGCTTGCGGCGCCACCAGCACACGGCGGCGCTGCCCGGCTGGTTCAGCCTGTCCGAAATCCTGCCGGCCTCCGTCGAGTTCGACCGGTTCCATGCCCGGATCGAGGCCCCGCCGGACCTGCCGCTGCACGTCGTGGCCCCGGGCATGAGCCTGAAGCACAGGCCAGCGGCAGACGGGACCCGGGTCTGGACCGCCACGGCCTCCACCCGGCGCCCCTGGCCCCACCACCTGGCGGGCATCGTCCCGCCCGCGCCGGCGCCGCGCCTGCTGGTCTCCACCTACGCCAGCCATGGCGTGCTGGCCCAGGCCTACGCGGACCTCAGCCGGCCCATGGCCCGGGTCACGCCGGCGGTCGCCGCCCTCGCCCGCGACATCACGTCGGACCAGGCGCCCGGGCTGGCGCAAGCCCGCGCCATTCACGACTGGGTGCGCACGAACGTGCGTTACGACGCCGTCTATCTGGGGGTGGGCAGTTGGATCCCCCGCGAGGCGGACGCCATCCTCCGCACCCGGTTCGGCGACTGCAAGGACCAGGTGCTGCTGACACAGGCGCTGCTGGCGGCCGTGGGCATCGAAGCCGTGCCGGCCCTGCTGCACACCAACGACGAATACCGTCTCCCTGAACTGCCCGTGGCCTTCAGTTTCAACCACGTCATCCTGCACCTGCCGCAATGGCAGCTGTTCCTGGACCCGACGGCCGCCCAGGTCCCCTTCGGCGCGCTGCCCTGGGCGTCCGCCGGCAAGCCGGTCGCCGTCGCTCTGGCCGAGGGCGGCCGGATATTGCACACCCCGGCATTCCGGGCCGAGGAAAACCAGCTCACCACCTCGACCGTCCTGACCCTTCACCCCGACGGCTCGGCCCACGCCGTCAGCCGTGTCACAGCGTTGGGACATTCGGCCACTCGTCTGCGGGACTACCTGGCCCGCATTCCCGCAGGCATGGAGGCCTTCGTCGTTCCGGGCCTCCTGCGGCTGCGGGGCCTGCAGGGCACCGGCACCCTCCACCATAGCGCCGCGCCAACCGATCGCCTGGCACAGGAGCTCACGCTGGAAGCCGATATCCGCCCCCCGCAGAACGCGCTGGAACACCGCCCGCTGGCCCTGGGCCCGGTGGTGCCCCTGCCCTTTTCCATCCTGCTTCAGATGGGCGACCACGCGGCGGCATCGCGCCCCGGGGACTCCGTCTGCGCGCCCATGACCGTGCGCGAGGACTTCGAGCTGCACCTCCCGCCGGCACTCCAGGTCAGCCGCCATCCCGCCAACCTCGTCAAGACCCACCCGGACGGCATCCGTTTCGAGGCGCACTACAGCAAACGGGACCACGTCTTCCACGGCCGCCGCGAACTCACCCTGTCGCAGCCGCGGCACGTGTGCTCCAGCGCGGACTACGCCAGCCGGCGCCCCACCATGGAGCGCATCGCCCGGCACTTGGAGGAAAAGCTGCTGCTCGGCACGCCCGCCTCCTCGACCGCGGCATGGCCGGCAGGCCTCGCCGCCTGGGCGGCCGCAGTGCCGGCTCAGCGCTCAGGGCGCCGGTGACGCGAGATCCCGGCGCCGCAGGTGACGCGCCAACCGGTACGCGAACCGGACCGCGCTGCGCTGCGCCACGTCGAGCGACGCCGCGGCCACGGTGTCGGCACCCCGCCAGAAATCATCGATGGCTTCGTCGCGCATGCGGTGCGCCAGGCCGTGCGCCGCGTCATGCAGGCGATGGAGCCGGCCCGCATCCGGCACTGCGGCACAAGACACTTGGGAGAAAGACTGGTTCATGGCAGATCCTCGGTGAATGGGGATGGACTGGACTTTATTGATCAATCCAATCGGCAGAAACGGCATAAATCGGCTTTTGGTTTTGCAGTTTTTGCAAAATAAGCACACAATGACCCCATGCCGCCGCCCACCTTGGCCCTGCAAACGGACGACGTGGCCCTGTTCGCACGCATTGTCGAGCTGGGCAGTCTGTCGGCCGCCGCGCGCGAGCGCAACGTCCCAGTCAGCCAGGTCACGCGGGCCCTGGCCCGGCTGGAGACCGCCTGCGGCGTGCGCCTGCTCCATCGCAGCACGCACGGTCTGTCGCTGACCGACGAAGGCGACACCTTCCTGGCCCATGGCCGCCGGATGCTGGACACGCGCGACGAGCTGGCCAGCGCGCTCAGCGGCAAGATCGCCGGGCCCAGCGGGTGGGTGCGCATCAGCACCAGCCCGGTGCTGGCACAGATGCTGATCGCGCCCAGCCTGGACGCGCTGTACGCGCAACACCCCGGGCTGCGCATCGACATCAACGCCGACGACCGCGTGGCCGACCTGGCGCGCGACGGCATCGACATCGCCATCCGCACCGGCACGCCGGCCAGCGACACCGTGGTGGCCCGCCAGATCGGCGACTACGCCCGCACGCTCTATGCCTCGCCGGCCTACCTGGCGCGCTTCGGCACGCCGCGCCACCCCGATGACCTGCGGCAGCACCGGCTGCTGGCCAACAGTGTCAGTCCCGCGCTCAACCGCTGGCCGCTGACCCCGGGCCCCGACGGCAAGGCGCGCCCGGACTGGGTCGTGCGGGAGCACACCCGCACGGACAACTCGGCCGTGATGCTCAGCCTGGTGCAGCACGGCGTGGGCATGGCCCGGCTCATGGACCAATTGGCGCAGCCCCTGGTGCGCACCGGCGAACTGGTCCCGCTGCTGCAGGACCAGCTGGCCTGTCCCCGGGTGCCCGTCTATGCCGTCATGCCGCGCCAGCGCCAGCGCCTGCCCAAGATCCGTGCCTGCATCGACCACTGGACCGCCTGGCTGGCCGACCTGGACCGGCCGGCGACACCGCGATAATTCCACCATGCATGCGTCCGACGACACCGTCCCCGCGAACGCGCCTCCGGGCGATCCCTCGCCCCCCTTCCCGTCCTCTCCCCCGCCCGCCGCCGCAGGCGCGCCACGCGCGACGGCGCGCTTCATGCGCGCCCATCCGGCCCACGTGGTGGCGCTGGGTTTCGGCTCGGGCCTGTCGCCCGTGGCTCCAGGCACCGCCGGCACGCTGTGGGCC
>JAEWVY010000215.1 GCA_023396625.1 Pseudomonadota bacterium
CGCAGACTGCGCAGCACCATCACGTCCAGATTTTCCATCGCACACCTCTCCGTACAGCAAGGCCTATCTGAGCAGCAGCCACGCCGCCGCGGCAGCCGCCGCCACGACAACGCCCCACACCCACAGCGGGATCGCCGCGGAAGGCTTGCCCGCTTCGGTCTCAGCGGGGACCTGGACCGCCGTCAGTTCGGGATGGCGATGCTGCATTTCCGTGTCGAAACGGCGAAAAAAATCTTCCGCCATCGAACGGGCCACGCCGTCGATCAGGCGCTGACCGACCTGGGCAATCTTTCCGCCCACGGACGCGTGCACGGTGTAGCCCAGCTCGCAACCAGTGCCTTCCGCCCCGGGCACCAGGGTGACCTTGGCCTGTCCTTTGCCAAAACCTGCCGCGCCCCCCTGCCCCTCGAAGACGAGAGAATAGCTGTGCGGCGCGTCGATGTCGGCAAGTGCGATCTTGCCGCGAAACTTGGCCCCAACAGGGCCTATTTTGATCGCATTGGTGATGTTGTATTCGTGTTCACCGCAGACCTCGATGCTGTCGCAACCTGGGATGCAAATTTTCAGAATCTCGGGATCGTTGAGGGCGTCCCATGCCTGCTGTTGTGAGATGGCCAGAAATCGGCTGCCTTGCATGTCCATGACAAATACCCTTCGTTTTTCTATCGCTTCATGAGTGCGGCGATACCCGCCGCAAGCTCGTTCAATTTGCTGATGTTGTGCACCGCCAGCATGCCATGCGCATGCGGGTGGAGCACGGCCGCGCCACGTGCGAGAGGCGCGTAACCCTCGAAGCGCAACAACGGATTGAGCCAGAGCAAGCGGCGACTGTGGCGATTCAGCCAGGCCAGCTCGTTCGCCAACAGCTCAGGCTCCCCCGTGTCCAGCCCGTCGCTGATAAGCAAGACCAGCGTGCGCCGGCCGACCAGGCAACGCGCATGGCGTTGCCGAAGCGTCGACAGGGAATCTCCAAGTCGCGTGCCACCGGCGAAGTCGGAGATGGCGCCGCCGGCCGCGGCAAGCATGGCATCCGTGTCCGCCAGGCGAAACGCTGGCGAAAGATCGGTCAGATGGGTGCCGAAGGCAAAAACATGGCAGCGCAAGGCCGTCTGCTGGAGCGTCGCCGCGTGCAAAAACGCCAGCAGAAGACGCGCGTATCGCTCCATGGAGCCTGAGACGTCCACCAGAACCACCAGCGGAAGCGGCTGAGGGCGACGCGCGAGTTGACGCAGTTGGATGAGTTCCCCGCCCGTGCGTGCGGCGTCACGCATCATGCCGCGCCAATGCGGGCGCAAGCCTTTTGCGCCGATGCGCAGTCGCCGCCCGTTCACTTGAGGCAGCGGCAATGCGACTTCACGTGCCAACCGTTCGACCAGGGCGTATTCACTGGCGCTCAGGGCATTGAAGTCGGCATGCTTGAGCCGCTCCATGTCGCTGGCCGTCATGGCCGCGTCGAAATCGACCTCCTTGTCGGGCTTCGGCGTCCAGTTCTGCTGCGGCCGGGACGGCGACAGCGCCTCGCGCACCCGCGGTCGACGCCGAGACGGCTCCGCTCGCCCTTCTGCCTTTGGCAGCAGCTGCGAAAGCAGTTTGTTGGCCACCTCGGGGTCCCGGAAAAAAGCATCGAACAGTTCCCTGAACACGAGACGGTCGGACTCCCGGTTGACCAGTACGGCCTCGATAGCCGCACTCAGGCTCTGTCTGTCTCCCACCCCGACCAGCAGCGCCGCCTCCTGCGCCAGCGCAATACGCGCCGCATCAGTGCGCACACCGGCTCGGCGCAACGCGCGGCCGAAGGCGACGATGTTGTCCGCCAGCTTGCCCGATCTCGCGTCACCGAGCCGCACGCATGACCCTCCTGCCAGAACGGGTCGCTTCAACCCGGTGCACACTGTCAAGATTCATCACGCCGTGAATGATCCGTCCGGTGTTCAACGCCATCGGGTTCTATGCCTCGTCGTCGTGCAGCAGCTCGACCGCCAGCGCCTGTGTCAGCGCCGCCACGTCTTCCCGTTGCTTGAACAGAATGCCTGCTGTGTCGGAAATCACCTCAGGATCGAGCTGCAAGGTGTCAAGAGAGACAAGGGCTTTCGCCCACTCGATGCTCTCGGCGATGCCCGGTGAGCGCTGAAACGCATTGACAAAAGGTTGGCTGCGCAGCCGGCTCACGAACAGCGCCACCTGCCTCGCCAAGGCTTCGCTGGCCTGGGGCACCCGGGCCTGGACGATGGCGAGCTCCCGTTCCCGTTCCGGGTATTCGAGCCAGTGGTAGAGGCAACGTCGTTTGACGGCATCGTTGAGTTCGCGCGTCCGGTTGCTGGTGAGGATGGTCACCGGTGGGTGTTCGGATCGCACCGTTCCCATCTCTGGAATGCTGACTTGGTACTCACCCAGGTACTCCAGCAAAAAGGCCTCGAACGGCTCGTCGGCGCGATCGACTTCGTCGATGAGCAAGACAGCGCCGGGCGCCGGGGTCTGCAATGCTTGCAGCAGAGGACGCCGGATCAAATAACGTTCATCGTAGATCTCTCGCTCGGCGTCAGCGCCATCGGCATGACGCAGTTCCGCCACTCGAAGGTGCAGCAGTTGCGCGGCGTAGTTCCACTCGTACAGCGCTTCTCGTTGTTCCATGCCGTCATAACACTGAAGACGGATCAAGGGCCGGCCCAACACCTGCGCAAGCACTTTGGCCAGCTCCGTTTTGCCGACGCCGGGCTCACCTTCGAGCATCAACGGGCGCTGCAAACGCAACGCAAGGAACACCGCCGTCGCGAGCCGGCGATCGGCAAAATAGCCTTGGCTTTCGAGGGCCGCGACCAAGGCATCGATGGAGGTGAAAAACGCCGGATTGTTGACGGTCATGGAACGCACCATGCATTCTGGCGGTCAATGACCACTCGACACTGGACCGCGCCTGCCGAGCGGCACCCCCCCCGGCTTGGTCGGCGCGGGGGATATGTCGTTGCTCCGAGCGACAACACTCGTTGCTGCCACATCGGGGGCACAGCGACCTCAGGCCAGCGCCTGGGCGACCGCACGTTGCGCCAGCACACTGATCAGATTGGCGCGATACGCCGCCGAGCCATGCAGATCACTCGACAGGTCATCGCTTTGGATCGGGACAGCCGCCGCGGCCTCTGGCGTGAAGCTCTTGTTCAGCGCACTCTCAAGCCCCGCATGACGAAAAACGCCGTTGCCCCCACCCGTCACCGCCACACGGACTCCAGTCGCCGTTTGCGCAACGAACACGCCGATGAGCGCGAACAGCGATGCCGGTTGTCGGAACTTCATGTAAGCCGCTCTTTTGGGTATTGGAAAGCTGATGGCGGTGATCAACTCGCCGTCCTTCAGCGCCGTTGAAAACAGGCCCTGGAAATAGTCGTCTGCGCCAATCTTCCGGGCATTGGTATGGACGGTCGCGCCCAGCGCCAGCAGGGCGCTGGGATAACACGCCGAAGGGTCGTTGTTCGCAACCGAGCCGCCCAATGTCCCTCGGGCCCGGACCTGACGGTCACCAATGTTGCCCGCCAAGCTGGCCAGCGCTGGAATGGCCTCGCGCACTGCGCTGCTTTCGGCCACATCCGCATGGCGTGTCATCGCGCCGATTGTCAAGGTGTCGCCTTCCCGGCGAATGCCCGACAGATCCCCGATGCCCCCCAGGTCAACGAGTTTTTCCGGACTGACCAGCCGCATCTTGAGCGTGGCCACCAAGGTCTGACCACCTGCCAATGGCCGGCCTCCCGCTTCTGCCAGTCGAACCGCTTCGGAGGTGGACGAAGGGCGCTCGTAATCAAATGTGTACATGTGATGTTCCTTTCCTCAGCCTTTTGCCGACGCGATAGCCTGCCACACGCGTGCCGGCGACGCAGGCATGTCGAAGTCCTTGACACCCAGAGGCCTCAGGGCATCGAGAACGGCATTGATGACGGCAGGTGGCGATCCAATGGCCCCTGCTTCACCACAACCTTTGGTGCCCAACGGGTTGTGCGTGCAGGGCGTGCAGACGGTGTCGAGCTTGAACGAAGGAAAATCCGCCGCGCGCGGCATGGCGTAATCCATGAAGCTGCCGGTCAACAACTGGCCGCTTTCCTTGTCGTACACGCAGTTCTCCAGCAGCGCCTGGCCAATACCCTGAACGATGCCTCCATGGACCTGGCCTTCCACGATCATCGGGTTGATGATGGTGCCGAAATCATCCACAGCGGTAAATCGGTCGATTTTCACCGCGCCTGTCGCCGGGTCGACCTCCACTTCGCAGATGTAGGTCCCGGCAGGAAAGGTGAAGTTGGCGGGATCGTAGAAAGCCGTCTCGTTCAGGCCTGGCTCGAGTTTGTCCAGCGGATAGTTGTGAGGCACGTAGGCTGTCAGCGCGACCTGACCAAACGTCACCTTCTTGTCCGTACCCTTGACCTTGAATTCGCCACCCGAGAACTCGATATCGGCATCGCTGGACTCCATCAGATGGGCGGCAATTTTCTTGGCCTTGGCCTCGATCTTGTCAAGCGCCCACATGATGGCGGCTCCGCCAACGCTGATAGAACGGGATCCATAGGTGCCCATGCCGAATGGCACGCGTCCGGTGTCGCCATGCACGACATCCACCTGATCCGGACTGACGCCAAGACGTGCGGCCACCACCTGCGCGAAAGTGGTTTCGTGACCCTGGCCATGGCTGTGCGACCCGGTAAACACCGTCACACTGCCTGTGGGATGGACGCGAATTTCGCCGCATTCGAACAACCCCGCCCTGGCGCCAAGCGCCCCGGCAATGTTGCTTGGCGCAATGCCACATGCCTCGATATAGGACGAATAGCCCAATCCACGCTTCAACCCCCGGGCCTCACTGGCCTGGCGGCGCGCGTCGAATCCAGCCACGTCGGCCAATGCCTTGGCCTTGTCCATGCAGGCGTGATAGTCGCCGACGTCGTATTGGAGTGCCACTGGCGTCTGATAGGGAAACTGCGTGATGAAGTTGCGTTTGCGGATTTCGTCCTGGCCAAGGCCGAGTTCCCAGGCGCAACGTGTCACCAGGCGCTCAAGCAGATAGGTGGCTTCCGGCCGGCCGGCACCCCGGTAGGCATCCACCGGCGCCGTGTTTGTGAACCAGGCGTCCACCTCGACGTAGACCTGGGGAGTGCTGTACTGGCCAGCCAGCAATGTGGCGTAAAGGATCGTCGGCACAGCTGTCGAGAAAGTCGACAGGTACGCTCCCAGGTTCGCGTCCGTGTGCACGCGCAGCGCCAGGAATCGGCCGTCCTTGTCCATCGCCATCTCGGCATGGCTCACATGGTCGCGGCCATGGGCGTCCGAAAGGAAGGATTCGCCACGCTCCGCGGTCCATTTGATGGCGCAGTTGAGCTGTTTGGCCGCCCAGGTCAGCGCCACGTCTTCCGCGTACAGGAAAATCTTCGATCCGAATCCCCCGCCCACGTCGGGTGCGATCACGCGCACCTTGTGCTCTGGCAAGCCCAGCACAAACGCCGTCATCAGAAGCCGTTCGACGTGAGGGTTCTGGTTGGCGACGTACAGCGTGTATTCGTCACTCGCCCGGTTGTAGGCGCCAATTGCCGACCGCGGCTCCATGGCATTTGGAACCAGGCGGTTGTTGGTCAGATCCAGCTTGGTGACATGCGCTGCCTGTGCAAACACCGCATCCACCTGGGCTTTGTCGCCAATGGCCCATTTGTACACATGATTGTCCGGGGCAATGTCGTGCAGGGCTGGCCCGCCCTTGGCATCGCGGACATCGACCACGACCGGCAGCACGTCGTAGTCGACCATCACGGCCTCGGCGGCATTTTTTGCCTGCTCCAGCGTATCGGCCACCACCATTGCCACATGGTCACCCACATAACGAACCTTGCCCTGGGCCAGGACAGGATGAGGTGGCTCCTTCATGGGCTGACCGTCGGTGCTGGTGATCAGCCAGCCACACGGCAGGCCATTCATCTTTCCCTCGATGTCCTTGCCCGTGAACACCTTGGCCACACCTGGCATGCCCTCGGCTGCGCTGACATCGATGGACTTGATTTGCGCGTGCGCGTGCGGCGAGCGGACGAACACCGCGACCTTCTGATTGGCCAGCGTGATGTCGTCGGTGTACTGACCGCTGCCTGTCAGGAAACGGTAGTCTTCCTTTCGTTTGAGCGATTCACCGATATGTGGCAGATTGGCAATGTCGGATGCACCCATGGTTTTTCCTCCTTCAGGCGGCGGGCATGGCCTTCTGGGCCAGCTGCACGGCTTTGACGATGTTTTGGTAGCCCGTGCAGCGGCACAGGTTGCCCTCGAGCAGTTCCCTGATTTCCCCCTCGCTGGCCTTTGGATGGTGACGCAGCAAATCCACCGAACTCATGACCATGCCCGGCGTGCAAAAGCCGCACTGCAGGCCATGGCAGTCCTTGAACGCCGCCTGCACAGGATGCATCGTCCCGTCAGGTGCGGCCATGCCCTCGATGGTGGTGATTTCTGCGCCCTGCATCTGTCCGATCAAGGTGTTGCACGCTTTGATGGCCCGCCCGTTCGCGATGACGGTGCAAGCGCCACATTGGGCCGTGTCGCAGCCGACATGGGTGCCCGTGAGACTCAGGTTTTCGCGAAGTGCCTGTACCAGCACCGTGTTGGGCGGCGCATCCACCGTCACGGCCTTGCCGTTGACTGTCATTTGAACTTGCATTGTGCGGGTCTCCTTGGGTTGGAATGATGATGTGACCGAGGTTTTTTGGGTTCGCTTTGTTCTTTCACTATTTTTAGATTGCGATATGGCTGCGCGCCTAGGTGAAACCCTAGGTTCGTACGCGCCAGAGAAACATTCTCAAATTGAAGCACTGAGATGCCTTGGCGACGGTTTTCAGCATGGCTCGCGGAAAGGCGCTCGAACTGATCTGCCGGAATTGCCAGCGGGGCATTCATTACACTGAGCGGGATTTCGCCAAAAAGAGATCCCTCCTCGCGTACGCCCTATGTCCACAGTATTCAATTTCACGTTCGTGCCCTGGTTCCGGTCCGTGGCACCCTACATCCACAAATTCCGGAACCAAACCTTTGTCGTTGGCGTGTGTGGCGAAGCGATCGCTGCCGGGAAACTGCCTCATCTGGCCCAGGACCTGGCGATGATCCAGAGCATGGGCGTCAAAATCGTGCTGGTGCACGGCTTTCGCCCGCAGGTGAACGAACAGCTCAAGGCCAAGGGCCATGCAGCCAAATACTCCCACGGCATGCGCATCACCGACGAAGTGGCGCTGGACTGCGCCCAGGAAGCCGCCGGGCAACTGCGCTACGAAATCGAGGCGGCCTTCAGCCAGGGATTGCCCAACACCCCCATGGCCGGTGCCACGGTGCGTGTGATTTCCGGCAATTTCATCACTGCGCGGCCGGTAGGCATCGTCGACGGCGTGGATTTTCAGCATTCCGGTCTGGTCCGCAAGGTGGATGTGGCCGGCATCACGCGCACCCTGGACATGGGCGCGATGGTGTTGCTGTCGCCTTTTGGCTTTTCTCCCACGGGTGAGGCCTTCAACCTGACCATGGAAGAAGTGGCCACCAGCGTGGCGATTGCCCTGCAGGCGGACAAACTGGTCTTCGTCACCGAGATTCCCGGCATTCGCATCGACCCCGACGCACCGGAAGGCGAGGACAACCCTATCGATACCGAGTTGCCCCTGGCCACTGCGGAGGCCCTGCTGGCTCGCATGCCGGCGGGCCAGCGACCGACCGACACCGCGTTCTATCTGCAACATTGCGTGAAAGCGTGTAAGGAGGGCGTGGAGCGCAGCCACATCATTCCCTTTGCCGTCGATGGCTCGCTGCTGCTGGAAATCTACGTGCACGACGGCATCGGCACGATGGTGGTCGATGAAAAGCTCGAGAGTCTACGGGAAGCCACGGCCGATGACGTCGGGGGCATCCTGCAGCTGATCGAACCCTTCGAGAAGGATGGCACACTCGTCAAACGCAGTCGCACCGAGATCGAGCGCGACGTGGCCAACTACACCATCATCGAGCATGATGGTGTGATTTTTGCTTGCGCCGCGCTGTATCCGTATCCGGAAGGAAAAACAGCCGAGATGGCCGCGCTCACTGTCTCCCCGCAGAGCCAAGGTCAAGGCGACGGCGAAAAAATCCTCAAGCGCATCGAGCAGCGCGCCCGGGCCATGGGACTGCAAAGCATCTTCGTGCTCACCACGCGCACGATGCACTGGTTCATCAAGCGTGGTTTTGTGCAGGTTGACCCGGATTGGCTGCCAGACGCACGCAAGCGCAAATACAACTGGGACCGAAAAAGCCAGGTGCTGGTCAAACGGCTGGCTTGACCAAAATTTTCATGAAAATCGCCATTTCCCAGCGTGGTATGGTGATATAGCGCTATAAATTTTGAACTTCCAACCTCGCCGCATTGCATGCGCCACTCAGGTTGACCGTGATCGTCGTGCCAGCATCCAGATCGCTGCGAGCGCAATCCCGACAAAAACGAGAAAGGACCAATTGGCAATCGAGCCGCCGAGGAAGGTCCAGTCCACCTTGGTGCAGTCACCACTGCCCCTGAAGATCATCGGCAACGCCCGCTTGAGCGGGAAATTTTCGATCATGCCGTAGAAGTCGCGCCCGCAGCTCACAGCTTCGGGCGGGAACCACTGCAGCCAACTCTGGCGCGCAGCCACGAAAGCGCCGAACCCGGCAACCACCAGCAGCAGGGCGGCCCCCGCCAGATGCACGCCTCGACGCGCACTCAGAGCCGTCAGGGCTGCCAGCACGCCAATTCCGACCAAGGCATACCGCTGGACAATGCACATGGGGCATGGCACAAGCCCCACCACTTCCTGCAGGTAGATGCCAAAGGACAGCATGCCCACGCAGACGGCGGCAATTGCGGCGAAAAAGAACCGGGGACGGAATTCCAGCCATGTCAGGAAATTCATTGGGTTTCCACAAAAACGCGGGCCTTGCGCGGTGTCAGCACCAGCGTGTCACCGACACGAAGACCCAAATCATTGAATTGTTGCGCAGAAAGCTGCGCTTCCACCAGCGCAGCCTCCTTCTCTTGGGGGCTGTCGACGCGATTAAGTTCCAGCCGGGCGATGGGGCCGATCACGATCGCGCGTGAGAGCGTGGCGACGATGCCGCTGGCGCCTTCGCGGTAGCGTTGCACCTCCAGGTCGTGCGGGCGCACATAGGCAAAGGCCTTGGCGTCCTGCGCGTCGCGGTGCTCGGGCGAATCCAGACGCAGGCCCTGGGCGTCGGCACCGATGTGCACCTCGCCTTTGTGGGCGCGGCCATGGAACAGATTCACGTCGCCGAGGAACCCGTACACGAACGGGCTGGCCGGATGGTTCCACACCTCTTGCGGCGAGCCGATCTGCTCCACCTGGCCCGCGTTCATCAGCACCACGCGGTCGG
>JAEWVY010000234.1 GCA_023396625.1 Pseudomonadota bacterium
GGCCAGCGCGCCGCCGGCCGAGGCTGCGGCCACGCCGCTGGCCGACACCAGGGCGATCACGGCGAGCGAGGTGGCCTGGATGCTGCGCAGTTCCAGATCGCTGATGAACGAGAGGGTCGGCACGATGACGAAGCCGCCCCCGACCCCAAACAGGCCGCTGAGCAGGCCGGACGTGAGACCGGTCCCGGCGAGGACGCGCGCGCAACGGCTCGTCCACCGCAGCCGCCCACGGGCGGGGTCGAGCCGGCAGGGGGCTTCATCCAGGTTGCGTGCCGCCATGTCGGGCAAGCGCAAGCTGCGCCAGGCTACCAGCAGCAACACCCCGGCAAAACCGGCCATGAGGGGTTGACTGGGCAACTGGTGCGCCAGCCAGACGCCCAGAGGCGCCATCGCCATGCCGAACACGCTCATGAAGACGGCGGCACGGTAGCGCACGATACCCTCGCGCAGGCCCAGCAGCGTGGCCACGGCGGCGGCGGCGCCGACGGCGACCAGCCCGGTGGGCGCGGCCTGCTGCAGGGACAGATGCAGGCCGAACACCAGCACCGGCACCGCCAGCACGCCGCCGCCGGCGCCCGTGAGCGCCATGACGAGGCCGATCACCAGCCCCAGGGCCGCAGCGGTCAGCATGGGGTCCACGGCATCGACGTGCCGGCGGATGCCGACCGCGCGGCGGGCGGGTGACCCGCTTGCGCAGCGAGGCGCGCGTGCGCGGGTTCAGGCGGGCGGCGTGTCGAACAGGTCGCGGATGGCTGATCCTTTTTCAATAGCGAAATCATGGGCATTGACAATGGGCGCATGGGATTTTTTCCTGGGTTTTTCAGGAGGGGCCTCTCCGGGGCGGGACAGCGAGCCCACGCGCACGCCCAGCAGGCGCAGCCGGCGCGACAGGTCCACGCGCTTGAGGCATTGTCCCGCCACCCGGCGCAGCATGGCCGCATCGGCCGTCGGGGTGGCGATGGTCTGGTCGCGGGTGACGCTGCGGAAGCTGTCGTCGCGCAGCTTGATGCCGATGGTGCGGCCCACGTAGCCCTTGCGTTGCAGGTCGTCCGCGACGCGCTCGCACAGGCCGGTGAAGATGGCGCCAAGCTCGGCGCGGTCGCGCACAGGGTGCAGGTCGCGGTCGAAGGTGGTCTCGCGGCTGATGGACACCGGCTCGGACTCGGTCACCACCGGCCGCTCGTCGCGCCCCCAGGCCGCGTCGTGCAGCCACGCGCCGTAGCTCCGGCCGAAATGACCAATCAACCAGTCGCGCTCGCGTCCGGCCAGCTCGCCGATGGTGCGGATGCCGTGGGCCTGGAGCTTCTCGTCCGCCTTGGGGCCCACGCCGTTGATCTTGCGGCAGGGCAGCGGCCAGATCAGGGCCTGCAGGTCGTCCGGCTGGACGATGGCGATGCCGCCCGGTTTGTGGAACTCGCTGGCCATCTTGGCCAGCAGCTTGTTGGGGGCCACGCCGATGGAACAGCTCAGGCCCGTGGCCGCGAAGATGGCTTTCTGGATCAAACGCGCCAGCACGCGGCCGCCTTCGCGCTGGCCACCCGGCACCTGGGTGAAGTCGATGTAGACCTCGTCGACGCCGCGGTCCTCCATCACCGGGGCGATCTCGGTGATCACGGCCTTGAAGCGCCGCGAGAAACGGCGGTATTCGTCGAAATCCACCGGCAGCAGGATCGCCTGCGGACACAGTTTCGCCGCTTTCATCAGGCCCATGGCCGAACCCACGCCGAACTGCCGCGCCGCGTAGGTGGCGGTGGTGATGACGCCACGTCCGGCGTAGTCCTTGAGCACCGGAAAGGCGGCCACCGGGATCTCCCGCAGCGGCAAGTCGGCGTACCGGTCGCGCAGGGCGTCGTCGAGCCGCCGGCGCCCGCCGCCGATCACGACGGGCAGACCCTTGAGCTGCGGATAGCGAAGCAGCTCCACGGACGCGTAGAACGCGGCCATGTCGAGGTGCGCGATGCGCCGGGGCAGGTCAAGCGCAGAGGTGGAAAGGCTCACCCGTCAAGCATAGCGCGGCGCTCAAACGGGGTAGGTGCCCGGCAGCAGCACGCCCCGGTCCACGGTGTCGAGCTTCGTGTGGCCGCAGAAGGCCATGGTCAGGTCCAGCTCGCGGTGGATGATCTGCAGGGTCTTGCTCACACCGGCTTCGCCCAGGGCACCCAGGCCGTAGAGAAAGGCGCGACCGATGTAGGTGCCGCGCGCGCCCAGCGCCCGCGCCTTGAGCACGTCCTGCCCGCTGCGGATGCCGCCGTCCATGTGCACCTCGATCCGTGAGCCGACCGCGTCCACGATGGCGGGCAGCGCGCGGATGCTCGACTCGGCGCCGTCGAGCTGGCGGCCGCCGTGGTTGGAGACGATCAGCGCGTCGGCGCCGGAGTCGGCGGCCAGCCGCGCGTCCTCCACGTCCTGGATGCCCTTGAGAATGAGCTTGCCGCCCGAGCGCTTCTTGATCCATTCCACGTCGCCCCAGTTCAGGCGCGGGTCGAACTGCTCGGCCGTCCAGGCGGCGAGGTTGGCCATGTCGGTGACGCCCTGGACGTGCCCGACGATGTTGCCGAATTGCCGCCGCGAGGTGCCCAGCATGCCCAGCGCCCAGCGAGGCTTGGTGGCGATGTTGATCAGGTTGGCCAGCGTGAGCCTGGGCGGCGCGGACAGGCCGTTCTTCAGGTCCTTGTGACGCTGGCCGAGGATCTGCAGGTCCAGCGTGAGCACCAGCGCCGTGCAGCCGGCGGCCTTGGCGCGGTCGATCAGGCGTTCGATGAAGCTGCGGTCGCGCATCACGTAGAGCTGGAACCAGAAGCCGGGGCCGGCGTGTTCGGCCACGTCCTCGATCGAGCAGATGCTCATGGTCGAGAGCGTGAACGGCACGCCGAAGGCGCGGGCCGCGCGCGCCGCCAGGATTTCCCCGTCGGCATGCTGCATGCCGGTGAGCCCCGTGGGCGCGAGGGCCACGGGCATGGCCACGTCCTGGCCGACCATGGTCGTGGCGGTGCTGCGCCCTTCCATGTTCACGGCCACGCGCTGGCGCAGCTTGATGGACTGGAAGTCGGCGCTGTTGGCGCGGTAGGTGCCTTCGGTCCACGAGCCTGAGTCGGCGTAGTCGTAGAACATGCGCGGCACGCGCTGTTGGGCCAGCACGCGAAGGTCTTCGACGGTGGTGATGACGGGCATGGGGAGATCTCCGATATACCGCGCGGCATTCCCGCGCGAAGCCAAGGTTCAATGTCCGGCATGGTAGCCGGCGTGCCGGCCGCCAGGTTGTGAATCGGCGTGGCGGCCCGCTGAAATTATTTCCTGGCCGCCGTCCGGACCCCGGCGCCACGCACCTCCAGCCGGATGGCGTCGAGCGTGTGGCCCTGGGCATCGACCAGCGCGAGCCGGTGCCGGCCAGGCCAGGGCAGCCACGACACACGCGCGCCCGTGGCCAGCGGCCGGCCATCCAGATGCCAGCGTGCCAGCGGGGCATCGGCGGCGAAGCGCACGCGCTGGTGCGCCGGCGGGATGTCCGGATCGAGCGCGAGGATGGTGCCGTCGGCCGGCTCGGTGATGCGGGTGGCCTCGCGCGGCCTGGGTGCCGAGGATTTTGAGTCTTTTTTGCCTTTTCCCAGCGTCGCGTATCGTGTATTAGCTATTGAATTAATATCAAACAGGGGCTGGCCCGTGCCCGGCAGGAACCATTCCTCGCGGGGCGCCTCCAGCCCCTGGCCGAAGCGCACGGCCAGGTGTTCCAGCGGCGCCGGGGCGGCGGGCGGACGGCTGGTCGCGTGGGCGTGCAGGTGGCCCATGACGGCGGCCCAGACCGGCGCCGCGCCGCTGGTGCCGCTCACGTCGTGCATCGGCGCGCCGCTGGCATTGCCCACCCAGACCCCGACGGTGTAGCGCTGGCTGTAGCCGATGGCCCAGTTGTCGCGCATGTCCTTGCTGGTGCCGGTCTTCACCGCGGTCCAGAAGCGGGTGGCGAGCACGCTGTCGCTGCCGAAGGTACGGACACGGGCGTTGGGGTCGGCCAGGATGTCGCCGACGATGAAGGCCGCCCGCGGGTCGAGCGCGGGTTGGAGTGTGGGCCTGGCCCCGGGATGCCAGGCCACGGCGCTGGCCCGCCCGCCGTTGGCCAGCGCGCGATAGGCGTTGGTGAGCGCGAGCAGGCTGACCTCGGCGCTGCCCAGCGCGAGGCTGGTGCCGTAGTAGTCGCCACTCTCCTTGAGCGTCAGGCCCAGCGCGTCCAGCTGGCGGGCGAAGGCGTCGGGGGTGACCATGACCAGCGTCCGCACCGCCGGCACGTTGAGCGAGGCGCCCAGCGCTGTGCGCACCGACACCCACCCCTTGAACTGGCGGTCATAGTTTTGGGGGATGTAGAGGCCGTTCGCCGTGGGGATCTGCGTGGGCGCGTCCTCCAGCAGGGAAGCCGCGGTCAGACGCCGTGCGGCGATGGCCTGGGCGTAGAGAAAGGGTTTGAGGGTGGAGCCGGGCTGGCGCAGCGCGGTCACGCCGTCGACCTCGGACGCACGGCTGAGCTCGCCCGAGGAGCCCACCCAGGCCAGCACTTCGCCGCTGGCGTTGTCCAGCGCCACGATCGCGCCGTCTTCGACCTGGCGCCCGCGCAGCTCACGCAGGTGGCGCTGCAGGGTCTGCAGGGCGAAGCGCTGCAACGGGGCGTGGAGGCTGGTGCGCAGGCCCGTGGCGGGTGGGCGGGCGGCTCCGGCGAGCAGGCGCCGCGCCAGGTGCGGGGCGATGCCCTCGCTCGGGGCCCAGGCGCGCCGCTGCAG
>JAEWVY010000308.1 GCA_023396625.1 Pseudomonadota bacterium
ATTGGTGCCTGGTCGGCGCTTGTTCGCCGAGGCTGGCCGTGCGCGCGCGGATCGCGCAGCAGTCTTTGGCGTCGCCGTTCATCGTGATGAGGCTCAGCTCCATGACGTAGCCACGGTCTGCGCCACCTCGAAGATTTTGTTGCGCACAATCGGCGACAGGCCCATGGTGGGTTCGTCCAGCAGCAGCACCTTCGGGCGCACCATGAGTGCGCGGCCCATGGCCAGTATCCGCTGTTTGCCGCCCGACATCGTGCAGGCCAGTTGTTCTTTGCGCTCGCGCAGACGCTGGAAGGTCATGAACACACGCTCCATGTCGCTCGCGATCTCGGCTTTGTCGCTACGGAGGCGGCCGCGCCATCGCCAACGGCCGCGACGAGGGCTTCACTAAGCTGCTGTTTGACGACTTGCCTGAAGAAGGACCATGCTGGCCGGGGTCATGGCTGAATTCTTCGTGGCGGCATCGTCGGCACCCATGCCGGCGACATTGCTTTGCACCTAGAAATGGGCGCCGACGCCGTGGACATCGGCAAGACCATCCACCCAGCACGACAGTACAAGCAGCTCGACTAAAGGTTTGAGTTCGACGCCGCGTAGCGCGTCAGGAACAGCTTGACGTTTTCCTGCAGCAGTTCCGCATCGCTCCTGGCCGAGGGTTTGCCCAGGCCCAGCAGCGCGCGGATGTGTCCACCACCGAGGAACAGTGACAGGAACTGATCCGCCGCCAGATCGGGCTTGTCGACGCGCAGGGTGCCCGCCTGATGGGCGATGCGCAGGTATTGCGCCAACTCCGTGATCAACCGGTGCGGGCCCTGCTGGTAAAAGCCCTGCCCCGCGCCTGGCTGATGCACGGCGCTGGCGTACAGCATGCGGTGCACACCGATCACGCCGTCGTCGCGCATGAGCTTGAGGAACTCGCCCCCGACCCGCGTCAGCGCCGCTTTCGGATGGGCCGGGTCGAGCGCGACCGCGCGGGTTGCGTCGAACACTCCATCCGTGCGACTGGCCACCGTGGCCGCGAACAAGGCCTCCTTCGACGGGAAGTAGCTGTAGATCGTCACCTTGGACACGCCCGAGTCCCTTGCAATGGCGTCCAGGCTCGTGTGATCAAAGCCCAACGCCACGAACTGCTGGTGCGCGGCGTCCAGCACGCGGCGCATGCGCTCGGGATCGCGTGGGCGCCCTCGCTTGGGCGGAGTTTCGTCTTTATCACTCATTACTTCACTGTTTAGTAAATATATATGTAGAATATCTGTACTCGATAGTTTAGTAAGGGGGTGCCCGATGGGCAAGCGAAACCTGCGATTCACCTTCGGCGCCGGCGCAACCGCTCTCCTGAGCGCTTGCGCCGGCGTGGGAGTGCAGCACGACGCCCCGGGCACGGTCGCCGTCGCCGCGCAGGCGCACTTTCGCAACGCGTCGCTCACCGCGACCGAGTTCGCACCCCACTGGTGGGCGCTCTTTGGCGATGAACGCCTCCAGGCCTTGATCGAGCACGCCCTGGTGGCCAATCACGATGTGCGCATCGCCACGGAGCACGTGCTGCAAGCCCGAGCCGGCGGGGCGGCGGCGGCATCGCGCCTGCTGCCGACGGTGGCCGTGACGGGTTCGGCCTCGGCTCAGAACTCGGGCTTGCCCGACGCCGTCAAGCAGGGGCAGCCGGATACCCGGGTCGGACGGGCTGCGCTGGAAGTCGGCTGGGAGCTGGACCTGTTTGGCGCCGCGCGGGCCAGCGCGAGCGCCGCCGAGCTGGACGCCCAGGCCGCGGACATGGGCGTGGACGCGACGCGATTGCTGATCAGCGCGGAGGTTGCCAGGCAGTACTTCGCATGGCAGGGCGCGCGCGCCCGAGGGGCATTGCTGGAGCGGCTGCTCCAGACACAGCGCGCCACCGAGGAGCTCATGCGCCGCCGTGAAGTCGCCGGACAGGCCAGTCGCTTCGACCTTGCCCGCGCCGCGGGCGACACCCAGGCGCTGGCGGCGCAGTTGCCCGCGCTGCGCACGCTGGCGGCGGTCAGCGAGCACCAGTTGGCGCTGCTGCTGGGCGGGAGCGCTTCGCATCCGGTCGCGCTCCTGGACAGCTCGGCGCCAGCCCGGCTGCCGCAGGTTCCCGAGCTCGCGGCCGGCCAGCCCGCGGAACTGCTGCTGCGCCGGCCCGACCTACGGGTCGCGGAGAAGCAGCTTGCCGCCGCAGGCGCACGGACAGCGCAAGCCCGTGCCGACCTGTGGCCCAAGTTCTTCCTGTCGGTGCTGCTCGGGCGCGAGGACCTGAGGCTCAATGCCCTCGCACTGTCACCCGCGCGCTACAGCAGCGTCGCACTGGCGTTCGCCTTGCCGGTTTTCAACGGTGGGCGACTGCGCGCCCAAGTGGACCTCCAGTCGTCCCGAGAGCGCGCAGCGGCACTCCACTACGAACACGTGGTGCTGCGTGCGGTGCAAGACGTGGAGAGCGCGCTGACCGCGCTGGCCCAGGAGCGCGCGCGTGGGGCAGCGCTGGCCGCGGCGACCGAACAGCGCCGCCTGGCTTTGCGACGTGCGGACTCCCTGCGGCGCGAAGGCCAGATCGACCAACTGCAGTGGCTGGACGCGCAACGCGGCGTGATCGCGGCCGAGTTGACCGAAGTCGACAGCCGCACCCAGTTGGCGCTCGACGCGGTCCAGCTGTTCATGGCCATGGGTGGCGCCTGGACCGTCCCCACGCGCCCTTCTCCCCACACCTCGGAACCCACCCCAACCACGCTCATTGCAGGTCAACCATGAAC
>JAEWVY010000312.1 GCA_023396625.1 Pseudomonadota bacterium
CGGTGGGTGGAACCCAATCCGTGACGGCAGGTATCGATGGCGCGATCACCGCGTCTGGCGTCAGCGGCAGCGTGGATTACGACACCGGCCTCGTCCGAGTGCGCTTTGGCACCGTGGTCACGGCAGCGGGCAATGAGAGCGAGCCCTGGTTCGACCCTGAAAACGTCCGTCCCGACGGCAAGATCTTCCGACCCGAGCCGGTGGCAGCAAGCAGCCTGCGCTACAGCGCCGTGGCCTACAGTTATCTGCCCCTGGATGCGGCGTTGCTGGGCATCGACCCGGTACGCCTGCCCAGTGACGGGCGTGTGCCAATCTTCCGTCCAGGAGGCTTCGCTGTCGTCGGCCATACCGGTCGCATCACCGCCACGGTCAGCAACGGCCAGACCATCGATTGCGCGCGGGTGCGTCTGTCACGCGTGCGCGTAGTCGGCAACAACGGCGTGGTGATACACACCGGCTACGCCACCAATCTGGAGGCGGGCACCGTCACCTTCAACGATGTCACCGCCTACAGCCAGCCAGTGACCATCGAGCACCGCATTGAGGACATGGCCGTGGTGCGCGACGTGCAGATCAACGGCGAGATCAGCTTCACGCGCCCGCTGACCCATGTCTATCCGCTGGCCAGTCCTGGCGACCCCGTTTCCGGCAGCTTCGTCTCGAGTGCGCTGGTGGCTGGTGACCTGTTCGCCCGCGTGAACCTCGTGTTCGACCAGAGCACCTGGAACGGCAGTTGGTCGGATGAACTAATCGGCAGCGCCGCTACCGCCACCTTCAACCACACCCAGTACCCGATCACGGTCACCAATCGCGGGGCACTCACCGAGCGCTGGGTGGTGCGCATGACCAACAGCACCTCGTTCGAGGTCATTGGCGAGAACGTCGGCGTGATCGCCACCGGCAACACCAGCGCCGACTGCGCGCCCAACAACCCGGCGACCGGGGTGCCGTACTTCCGCCTGCCTGCGCTCGGCTGGGGCAACGGCTGGGCCACCGGCAACGTGCTGCGATTCAACACCATCGGCAGCCAGTTCCCGGTCTGGGTGGTGCGCACCGTCCAGCAGGGACCGGAGTCCGTGCCCGACGACCACTTTACGTTGCTGATTCGCGGGGATGTCGACACGCCTTGAGGGCACTGGTTGGCACCTCTTGACCCAAAGGAACCCCTTCAATGACCGACTTCACCGTCAAATACTTCAACAGTGGCATGAGCGGTGCGCCGCAGATCAGCAACAACTGGGGCGATCTGGTGACGATGCTCGATGCCTGCCTCGTCAACGGCTTCGCCCTCAAGGCCATCGATACGCTGGCCTGCGTCGACGGTGTGGCCACCGCCACCATCAGCGCTGGCCACGCCTACCAAGCTGACCAGGTGGTCGAGATCGCTGGGGCCGACCAGCCCGAGTACAACGGCCAGGTGAGAGTCATCGCCACAACCGCCACCACGTTTACTTTTGCGGTCACCGGCACCCCTGTGTCGCCCGCGACCACTGCCACCAGCCTCTCGGCCAAGGTCGCCCCCCTGGGTTGGGAAAAGCCCTTCTCGGCCACCCACAAGGCCGCCTACCGCAGCAAGAACCCGGCCTCACCACAGCACATCCTGCTGATTGACGACAGCCTCAAGACGCCCGGCTACACCTCGACGTGGGCGAAATGGGCCAACGTTGGCATTGTCGAAGACCTGGCCGACATTCACACCATCGTCGGCAGCCAGGCACCCTTTGATCCGAACAAGCCCACGCAGAACTGGAAGCAGGTCGAGGCCAACCAGTGGGGTTGGTACAAGTGGTACCACGCCCGGCAGACGGGATACGACGTCTATGGAGACGGTGGATCGGGTGGCCGCAACTGGGTGCTGGTGGGAGACGACCGACTGTTCTTCCTGCTTGTGACCAATGCAGCGGGGTACAACTGGTATGGACGCAATGTCTACTGTTTTGGAGATATCACCAGCTTCAAGGCAGGTGACAACTACGCCACGGTGCTTTGTGCAGATGATCTGTATTGGAGCAACAACAGCCACTACATCAGCTACCCAGGGCAATTCAACGGGTATGGTTTGGTGTCGTCCCTGGACTTCACTGGCAAGGTACTCTTGCGCAGCCACACCCAGCTGGGGCATCCGGTGCGATGGGGCGTCACCTCGTTGAACACCAACAACGGACAGCAGATCTGCGGACGGGGGCCGATGCCGTTTCCAAATGGTGCTGACTACAGCCTGTGGCTGCTTCCTGTTTATGTGCGCCAGGAGGACGGTCATATGCGTGGCCTGATGCCCGGGATGTTGTGGATGCCGCAGGATCGGCCGTATTCCGATCAGACCATCGTCGACAACGTCGTCGGCCAGACTGGCAGGAAATTCCTGCTTATCAGAACGCAGTACAGCTCGGAAACCGAGGGCGCGCAGATCGCCTTCGATATCACTGGGCCGTGGAGGTAAGCCATGGCGTGGTGGTACAGCGTTGCGTCCTTGACGCCGGTAGCGGTGTGGGATGCGCTGCACTTCTCGGACGGACAGCTACAGGATCAGGTGGGCAGCAATGCCATCACCGTGCAGGGCGGTGTGGCCACACCCTTTCCTCTGTACGGGCTCTACGGCCAGGACAAGCCCTGGCCGATGTCGGCGCCGATGGCCTTGTCCGGTGACTTCGTACTGGCGGGCTTCGTGATGCATGTCAGCCGTGGGCTGGTGTTCTACAAGACCCTCGGCGACAGCAACAGCTACTTTCTGGATCAGGAGTCCAACGGCGCGATCTACCAGTACGCCAATGGCAGCGGCGGTCAGGTGGCCAGCGGGCCCGCGTGGGGAACGCCCAAGTTCATGGCGCTGGTGGTCAGCCCGGCCAGTGCGCGCGTCTACATCAACGACGACTGGGCGGGCGCGGCTTTCGCGCGCTCGTGGGTTGCGGACAGCGTGGGCGGTATTGGCTACTACGCCGACGGCAACGAATACAACATCGGCGGCAGCGAGCGGTTCTTCGCGGCCGGGCTGTGGTCGGGTGTTGCCAGCCTCGCCGACGTGCGCGCGCTGGAAACTGCCTGCCGCGCAGCGCTCGCCGGGCCGCAGGTTGGTGTTCACGCCGTCGCCTTGAGCCGCTTGCACAGCCCGAACTCCGTGCAGTGGAGCGTGCCGGGCAGCCATCCGCGTCAGTATCGAGGCCTGGCCAGCGCACGTCGCAACATCCATTTCGGCGGCAACGGCCAGATCATTGGCTCCGTCAAGGAGAAAGGCCAGCCCGACCAGCCCCTCGTTCGCCAAGTGCTGCTCTTCAGCGACAACACCCACACCCTGGTGGCTAGCACCTGGTCTCAGGCTGACGGAACGTACCGCTTTGAGCAACTCGACCCGCAACAGCGCTACACGGTGATCAGCACGGACTATCGACAGATGTACCGCGCCGTGATCGCGGACAACCTCGCTCCGGAACTGATGCCATGACTGTCACCATCACGCAGGAGCACAACGAGGCGCGGTTGGCAGGCACCTTGGCCTTCCTGGATGCGGGAGCCAACCCGGCCCGCCTGCGCATCTACGGCGGTACGCGCCCACCCCATCCAGCGGCGACGCCCACCAGTGCGATGCTGGTGGAGATCGCACTCACCAAGCCTGCAGGCACCATCGCGGGCGGCCTGCTGACTTTGACCCAGCAAGAGGACGGCCTCATCGCCGCGACCGGCATCGCCACCTGGGCGCGGCTGGTCAACGGAGACGAGGTGACCGCGCTGGATCTGGATTGCAGCGGCGCTGATGGCGCGGGCGATGTGAAGCTGGCCAGCACCAACCTCTATCTGGGGGGCGACGCCCGGATGGTGTCGGCCATCCTGGGCTGAACTGTCGGGGGCGAACCATGCCTGCGAATTCTGGGCAGAATGTCGACCTGCTGTTCGACCGACCCGCTGCGCACGATGCCGATCTGATCTTTGGCTCCGACTATGTGCCGCCGCGCAACGACGTGGTGCTACAGGCCACGCTGCCGCTGCCGGTGGCCAGCATCGTCTTCATCCCGCCCACGCGGCTGGAGGTGCTGGCCGAGCTGCCGGGCCTGACAGTCAGCACGCTCATCCTGCGCCCGAGCGTGCCGCTCAATGTCGGCGTGGCCAGCCTGCCCGGGGTGGTGCTGACTGGCGAGGTGCGCTACGCCTCGCGCACGCAGCGCCCGACGGTGGGTCAAACTGCGCATGAGTGGCAGCAGGCCGTGCAGCGCGAGGACGGCGCAGCGCAGTGCCAGCAGGATGCGACGGCCACACCCGCAGGCTGGGGCGCTGCGTGGCACCGTGGGGCTGTGGCGGTCCACGGCATCGCGCACCGCCTGCCGCCAGTCTTGGTGGCAGCGCCGCTGCTGCGGGGCACTGGCCAGCAGCAGGCGACGCGATTGCACGGCGCAACCGGGTTCAGCCACGAGAACGCGACGCCTATCGCGCAGATTCGGACGGGCGTGTTCCAGAACGCCACGCGTTTGCGCGACGCCACGCGCTTCGCGCATCAGGACGGTGACCGCAGCAAGCGCGCCGGTCGGCTCGCCCTCTGGCAGAACGCCCGACCGCTGAGGCAGCGACAGGGTTCGGACTTCCAGAGCGCAAGCCGCCGGCCGGTGGGCTGGCGCGGGCGGTACCAGGAAGCGATGCGGCCACCGCCTGGCATCAGCGTGTGGGTGATCCCCGAGCCGCCCGAACCGCCGCGCTGCTACACGCCGAGCGGCCACCTCCTGTTCGCTGCGCTGGCTCCTGCAGATGCCCACCTGCTGTTCTTCTGCGAAAACCACATCGACCCGCCCGGTGTCGAGCCGGTGGTCGTTCCCGTTCGGAGGGTCTACTTCGTGATCAACAACGTGACCCTGCACCGGCTGCCCGATGGCTTGCCTGTGCCGGTATTCAATCTCTCGCTGGCGCTCGACGCCGCGTCCTGGACGTGGGGCTTCGACGCGCAACTCCCCGCCGCTGCAGAAAACCTTGTCGCACCTGGCAGCAACGGCGGTCCGGTCGAACTGGTGGCCAGCGTCAACGGAACGCCATTCCGCG
>JAEWVY010000360.1 GCA_023396625.1 Pseudomonadota bacterium
AAGTAGGAGCGACCGGCGCGGCCAGGGCCGGGGCAGCGCCTGTCGCCAGCGCGTTACTTGGTGCCGAAGATGCGGTCGCCCGCATCGCCCAGGCCGGGCAGGATGTAGCCGTGGTCGTTGAGTTCGCGGTCGATGGCGGCGGTGTAGATCGGCACGTCCGGGTGCGCGGCGTGCACCGTGGCGATGCCTTGCGGGCAGGTGAGCAGGCAGACGAACTTGACCGAACGCGGCTGGAGCGCCTTGATCTTGTCAATGGCGGCGACAGCCGAGTTGCCGGTGGCCAGCATGGGGTCCAGCAGGATGACGTCGCGCTCCTGCATGTCAGACGGCATCTTGAAGTAGTACTCCACCGCTTGCAGCGTGACGTGATCGCGGTACAGGCCGATGTGGCCCACGCGGGCGCCCGGGACGACGCTGAGCATGCCGTCGAGAATGCCCAGCCCCGCGCGCAGGATGGGGACGAACACCAGTTTCTTGCCGTCGATCATCTGGCTGGTCATGGTTTCCAGCGGCGTCTCGATGGTCACTTCATGCAGCGGCATGTGACGCGTGACCTCGTAGGCCATCAGCGTGCTCAACTCACCCAGCAGGCGCCGGAAGGTGTTGGTGCTGGCGTCCTTCTTGCGCATCAGCGTGAGCTTGTGCTGCACCAGGGGGTGGGTGATGTGATGAACCTGTTTCATGTCCGGTTTTCTTTCTTGTCGTTCATTGGGTGCGTTCAGCGCTTGCGGCCGCCGAAAAGGCCGCCGAGCACGCCGCGGATGATCTCACGGCCCACGGTGGAGCCCATGGTCCGCACGGCCGATTTGGCCATCGCCTGTGCCAGGCCTTCGTGCCGGCCGCCGCGTGGGCCGGTGCTGCCGAACAGCACGTCGCCGAGACCGCCGAGCAGGCCGCCACCGGTGGTGCTTTCCGGCGATGCCTGGGCCGCTGCGCTGGCGGCGGCCTCGACGCGGGCCTTGAGCTTCTCGTGCGCCGATTCACGGTCCACTGCCTTTTCATACGCGCCGGCCACGAGCGAGTTGTCCCTCAGCGCCCGGCGCTGGTCGGGGGTGATGGGGCCGATCTGGCTGCCAGGTGGCAGCACGTACACGCGTTCGGTGATGCCGGGGCGGCCCTTGGCGTCCAGCAGGCTCACCAGGGCCTCTCCGACGGCCAGCTCGGTGATTGCCCGCTCGATGTCCAGGCCGGGTTTCTGGCGCATGGTCTCGGCCGTGGCCTTGACGGCTTTCTGGTCGCGCGGCGTGTAGGCGCGCAGCGCGTGCTGCACCCGGTTGCCCAGCTGGGCCAGCACGCTGTCGGGAATGTCCAGCGGATTCTGGGTGACGAAGTACACCCCCACCCCCTTGGAGCGCACGAGGCGAACCACCAGTTCGATGCGTTCGATCAGCGCCTTGGGCGCATCGGTGAACAGCAGGTGGGCTTCGTCGAAGAAGAATACCAGTTCGGGTTGCTCCGGGTCGCCGATTTCGGGCAGTTGCTCGAACAGTTCGGACAGCATCCACAACAGGAAGGTGGCGTACAGCCGGGGTGAATGCATCAGCCGGTCGGCTGCGAGCACATTCACGACGCCGCGCCCGGCGCCGTCGGTCTGCATGAAGTCCTGGATGTTGAGCATGGGCTCGCCAAAAAACTGGTCGCCGCCTTGCGACTCGATCTGCAGCAGGCCGCGCTGGATGGCGCCGATGCTCGCCGGACTGACATTGCCGTACTGGGTGGTGAACTGCGCCGCGTTGTCGCCCACATACTGCAGCATGGCGCGCAGGTCCTTCAGATCGAGCAGCAGCAGGCCGTTGTCGTCGGCGATGCGGAACACGAGGTTGAGCACGCCGGCCTGGATGTCATTGAGGTTGAGCATGCGCCCGAGCAGCAGCGGGCCCATGTCCGCGATCGTGGCGCGCACCGGGTGACCCTGTTCGCCGAACACGTCCCACAAGGTGACCGGGCAGGCGGTCGGTTCGGGGGCCGGTACGTCGCGCTCCTTCAGGACGGCGGCCATTTTCTCGCCAAGCACCCCCTTTTGGCTGATGCCGGCGAGGTCGCCCTTGACATCGGCCATGAACACCGGCACCCCGATGCGCGAGAAGTTTTCGGCCAGGGTCTGCAGGGTGACGGTCTTGCCGGTGCCCGTGGCGCCGGTGATGAGTCCGTGACGGTTGGCCATGCCGGGCAGCAGGTGGCAGGCCGTGGTGGCGTTCTTGGCGATCAGCAGGGGTTCGGCCATGGAATGGGTGTCCTGAGGGTGAAAAAGTAAAATCCGGCACGGTAGATTAAATCAACACGCAAGGATTTTCGATGGCCGGCCACAGTAAATGGGCAAATATCCAGCACCGCAAGGGAAGACAGGACGAAAAACGTCAGCGCATCTGGACGCGGGTGGTGCGCGAAATCATGGTGGCCGCCCGCACCGGCGGCGGTGATCCGACGGCCAACCCGCGCCTGCGGCTGGCCATCGAAAAGGCCAAGGCCGCCAACATGCCGGCCGATACCGTCAAGCGCAACATCGACAAGGCCACCGGCAACCTCGAGGGGGTGAGCTACGAGGAAATCCGCTACGAGGGCTACGGCATCGGCGGCGCGGCCATCATTGTCGACACCATGACCGACAACCGGGTGCGCACGGTGGCTGAAATCCGGCATGCGTTCAGCAAGTATGGCGGAAACCTCGGCACCGAGGGCTCGGTGGCGTTCCAGTTCAGGAGCGTCAGCCAGTTCATCCTTGCGCCTGGCACTGACGAGGACAAGGTGATGGAGGTGGCTCTGGAGGCCGGCGCCGAGGATGTCATCACCGACGACGATGGCGCGGTGGAGGTCCTGGCCGCGCCGGCGGACTTCGAGGCGGTGAAGGGCGCGCTGGATGCGGCTGGCCTGGCGCCCGAAGTGGCCGAGGTGACGATGCGCCCGGAAAACACGGTCGAGCTGACCGGCGAGGACGCCGCGCGGATGCAGAAGCTGCTCGATGTGCTGGAAGACCTGGACGATGTGCAGAACGTCTTCCACAATGCGGAGCTGGCCGAGTGAAGGTCCTTGTCGTCGGCGGCGGAGGTCGCGAGCACGCGCTGGCCTGGAAGCTGGCCCAGTCCCCCAAGGCGCGCCAGGTCTACGTGGCGCCCGGAAATGGCGGGACGGCCCGTGATCCAGACCTGCGCAACGTGGCCATCACCGATGTGCGCGCGCTGCGCGAGTGGGCGCAGGCCGAGGGCATCGGCCTGACCGTCGTGGGTCCGGAAGGGCCGCTCGCGGCCGGTGTGGTGGACGAGTTTCGCGCGCACGGGATGCGAATCTTTGGGCCGACCAAGGCTGCTGCCCAGTTGGAAAGCTCGAAGGCCTTTTCCAAGGCTTTCATGAAACGCCATGGCATCCCCACTGCGGAATATGAAACCTTCTCCGACCCACTGGCCGCACATGCCTACGTGGACCGCCGGGGCGCGCCAATCGTGGTGAAGGCCGATGGGCTGGCGGCGGGCAAGGGGGTGGTGGTGGCGCTGACGCCGGCCGAAGCCCACGAGGCGATCGACTTCATGCTGCTGGACAACACCCTGGGCGTGAGCCACAACGAAGGCGGCGCGCGGGTGGTGATCGAGGAGTGTCTTGAAGGCGAGGAGGCCAGTTTCATCGTCCTGTGCGACGGGAAAAACGTGGTGGCCCTGGCCACCAGCCAGGACCACAAGCGCCTGCTCGATGGTGACCTGGGACCGAACACGGGCGGCATGGGCGCCTACTCGCCCGCACCGGTGGTGACGGCCGACGTGCACGCGCGCGCCATGCGCGAAATCATCCTGCCCACGATTCGTGGCATGGAGAAGGACGGCATTCCCTACACCGGTTTTCTTTACGCCGGCCTGATGATCGATGCCCATGGCCACCCCAAGACGCTGGAGTTCAATTGCCGCATGGGGGACCCCGAAACCCAGCCCATCATGATGCGCCTGAAGTCGGACCTGGTGGAGGTCATGGTCGCGGCCACGGCGGGCCAGCTCGACACGGTGGAACTCCAATGGGATCGCCGTACCGCGCTGGGTGTGGTGCTGGCCGCGGCGGGCTACCCGGCGAATCCGCGCAAGGGTGACCGTGTCACCGGCCTGCCTCGGGACGAGGCCGATGCCATGGTGTTCCACGCGGGCACGGTGGCGCAGGACGGGGCGACGCTGACTTCGGGCGGGCGGGTGCTGTGCGTGACGGCGCTGGCGGATTCGGTGAAGCAGGCGCAGCAGCGGGCTTACGATGTGGCGCGCGAGATCCATTTCGATGGCATGCAGTATCGCCATGACATCGGCCACCGGGCCGTGAAGTCGTGACGGGGGCATCGATGCCTGCCGCGTCCTCCCGGGAGGGGGGTGGTCTGGAGGCCTCGGCAGTCCGGGATTGGCTGCTGGGCCTGCAGGCGCGCATCACCGGGGCGATTGCCGAAATCGACGGCGGTCGTTTCGTGGAGGATGCCTGGACCAAGGGCCCGGGTGAGCGCCTCCAGGGCGATGGCGTCACGCGCATTCTCGAGGGCGGGCCGGTGTTTGAACGCGCCGGGTGTGGCTTCTCCCACGTGCGCGGGCCCAGTCTGCCGCCGTCGGCGACGCAGCATCGCCCGGAGCTGGCGGGCTCGCCGTTCGAAGCCATGGGGGTGTCCCTGGTGTTTCACCCGCGCAACCCGTACGTGCCGACGGTGCACATGAATGTGCGCATGATCAGCGTTTCCGCCGAGGGGCAGGCGCCAGTGGCTTGGTTCGGCGGCGGCATGGACCTGACACCTTGCTATGGCTTCGAGGACGACGCCACCCATTTCCACCGCGCCTGCCGTGACGCGTTGGCGCCATTCGGTGGCGACAAGTACCCGCGTTTCAAGGCTTGGTGTGACGAGTACTTCTACCTCAGACACCGCGGTGAGCCGCGCGGCGTGGGGGGGATTTTCTTCGACGATTTCGCCGAAGGCGGGGTCGAAACAGGTTTTGCGATGCTGCGTTCCGTGGGGGAGGCGTTTTTGCCGGCCTACCTACCCATTGTCGAGCGCCGCCGCGCCATGTCCTACGGCGACCGCGAACGCGAGTTCCAGCTCTACCGGCGCGGGCGCTACGTCGAGTTCAATCTGGTGTGGGACCGGGGCACGCACTTTGGCTTGCAGTCCGGGGGGCGAACCGAGTCCATCCTGTTGTCCATGCCTCCGCTGGCCAGTTGGGCGTACCAGCGCAGCCCGGCTCCCGGCACGCCCGAGGATGACCTTTACCGCAAATTCCTGGTGCGTCGGGACTGGGTCTGATGGCGCATCGGCTGCGCATCGGGGTGTTCGGTGGCGCATTCGATCCGCCGCACAACGCGCACCTCGCACTGGTCCGGGCCGCGCTGTCGCAACTGGCGCTGGACGTTCTGCACGTGTGCCCGACGGGGCAGGCCTGGCACAAGGCCCGGGCTCTGAGTCCTGCGGCAGACCGATTGGCGATGACCCGGCTGGCTTTTGCGGGGTTGCCGGGCGTGGTCGTGGATGACCGCGAACTGCGCCGATCCGGACCGACCTTCACCATCGATACACTGAACGAATTGCGCGCGATCTGGCCACAAGCGCAACTGCACCTGATTGTCGGCAGCGACCAGGCCAGGACGCTGCCGACGTGGCATCGCTGGCGGGAAATCCTGGAAATAGCTACAATTTTTGTAGCTGTCAGGGAAGAAACGACGCTGGGAATGCCGGATTTTTCTATTGAAAATGGTTTCCCTGGCGTCGCTGCCGGGCGTTTGCAGCCGCTTCATTTGCCCGCCCTGGACATCAGTGCGACACTGATCCGCCAGCGTGTGGCGGATGGCCTTGGCATCGGGCATCTGGTTCCCGAAGGCGTTGCGCGCTATATTGAACACCATCACCTCTACCTTGCTTCATGACCGATACCACTGCCAAGAAAGACATCCAGAAACTCCAGCGCGCCATCGTTGACGGACTGGAAGACGTGAAGGCCATCGACATCAAGGTGTTCGACACCACGCGGCTGTCACCCCTGTTCGAGCGGGTGGTCATCGCCTCGGGGAACTCCAACCGTCAGACCAAGGCGTTAGCCGCCAGCGTCCGCGACAAACTGCGCGAGGCCGGGCTCCCGAAACCCAGGACAGAAGGGGAAGACAACGGTGAGTGGATCATCGTGGACTGCGGCGCCGCCGTGGTGCACGTGATGCAGCCGTCGATCCGGACGTATTACAACCTCGAGGAGATCTGGGGCGATACCCCGGTACGCATGAAATTCGGTGCGCCCCGGCCCGCCGTGACGACCGGCAAGGCGCCAGCAAAGACAAGCCGGTCGGGGGGAGGCACCTCTCCCGCTGCGAAAAAAAATGCAGCGTCCCCCCGGGAGAAGGCCGGGAAAGGGGCACCAAGCCGGAGTGAAAGCCCGGTTGCCGCACCCAAAAAAGCAGCAAAAAAATCGGCCCCATCCATCGCGAATGCTAAACAATCAGCTACAAAAAAAGAAGTAAAAAAAGTCATTGTCCCGGCCACGGCGCGCAAAACACCAGCCCGCAAGACATCGGGGGCCGCCCGGCCGGCGGCCAAAAAAACGACCTCCCGCAAGGCCTGAGGCCTCCTGGCCATGCGACTCCTGATCGTCGCCGTCGGCCAGCGGGTGCCCGACTGGGCGCTGACCGCGTGGGGCGACTACGCCAAGCGGCTGCCGCCGGAATTGAAAATCGAGCTCAAGGCGGTCAAGGCCGAGCCACGAGGCAGTAAATCCCTGGAAACGCTGCTGGCTGCCGAGCGCCAGCGCATCGAGGCCGCCATTCCCCGGAACGCGCGTATCGTGGCACTGGATGAGCGGGGCACGACGCTGACCACGCTGGCTCTGGCGGCCAGACTGAAAGACTGGCAGTTGGGAGGCTCCGACGTGGCTCTGGTGATCGGCGGCCCCGACGGGCTCGACCCCGCCTTCCGGCAGGCCGCTCATGAATCCATCCGGCTGTCCGATCTGACGCTGCCGCACGCCATGGTGCGCGTGCTGCTGGTCGAACAGATCTACCGGGCCTGGTCCGTCAACGCTGGCCACCCCTATCACCGCGAATGAGCATGCGCACCTCGACGGAATTCATCTATCTTGCCTCGCAAAGTCCGCGACGGCACCAGTTGCTCGAACAAATCGGTGTCCGCCACGAGCTGTTGCTTCCCGGCGAAAACGAAGATGCCGAGGCACTGGAACAAACCATGCCGGGCGAAGCACCCGCCACCTATGTCAGGCGAGTGACCGCCCTCAAACTCGACGCCGCGCTGGCGCGCCGCCAACGCCTGGGGTTGCCGGAGATGCCGGTGCTGTGCGCCGACACCACGGTGGCGCTGGGGCGCGTCATGTACGCCAAGCCTGTAGACGCCGCGGACGCCCGGCGCATGCTGGGTGAATTGTCGGGACGGACCCATCGTGTGCTCACGGCGATCGCCCTGAGCCGTGGAACGCAGCGCCTGCAGGCACTGAGTGAATCGCGCGTCGAATTCGACATGCTTTCGGACGCACGCATCAGGGACTACGTGGCCACCGGCGAGCCCTTGGGCAAGGCGGGGGCCTATGCGGTGCAGGGCAGGGCGGCGGCGTTCATCCGGCGCATCTCGGGCAGCCATTCGGGCATCATGGGCCTGCCGCTGTTCGAAACGGCCACCCTGCTGCGGCGCATGGGCTGGACAGGCTGACGCGCAGGAGTGGCTGACCATGCAACAGGAAATTCTGATCAACTGGTCTCCCCAGGAGACCCGCGTGGCGGTAGTGGAGAATGGCGCGGTCCAGGAGCTGCACGTCGAGCGCACGCTCGAGCGTGGCCTGGTGGGCAATATCTATCTCGGCAAGGTGGCTCGGGTGCTCCCGGGCATGCAGTCGGCCTTCATCGACATCGGCTTGGAGCGCGCGGCCTTTCTGCACGTGGCCGATCTCACCGGGCCCTACAGCGGTGCGCGGGCGGCCGACGGCGATGCCCCTCGAACCGTGGCAGCGCACGTGCCCATCGAGAAACAGGTCTTCGAGGGCCAGGCGCTGATGGTTCAGGTCATCAAGGATCCGATCGGCACCAAGGGCGCGCGTTTGTCCACGCAGATCAGCATTGCCGGGCGGCTGCTGGTATTTCTTCCGCAGGACAACCATATCGGCGTCTCGCAAAAGATTCCCGTGGCGCTGCGCGAGTCCTTGCGCGAGCGCATTCAGGGTCTTGCCGCAGACGGTGGCGGCGGCTTTATTCTGCGCACCAATGGCGAAGACGCCACCGACGCCGAACTGGCCGACGACATGGCCTACTTGCGCCGGATGTGGACACGCATCCGCGATGCCTCGATGCGGCTGCCCCCGTTGTCGCTCCTGCACCAGGACTTGAATTTGCTACAACGCGTGCTGCGTGACCTGGCGGGTGAGGGCACGCAGGCGATTCGCATCGACTCGCGTGAGCAGCACGAATGGCTCGTGGCCTTTGGCAGGGAATTCATGCCGGCTGCTGCGGCGCGGCTGCAGCACTACAAGGGCGAACGCCCGATTTTCGATCTGTTCGCCATCGATGAGGAAATTGCGAAGGCGCTGGGCCGCCGGGTCGACCTCAAGTCCGGCGGCTACCTGATCGTGGACCAGACCGAGGCGCTGACCACGGTCGACGTGAACACCGGTGGCTTCGTCGGCTCACGCAATTTTGACGACACCATTTTCAAGACCAACCTGGAGGCCGCGCAAGCCATCGCCCGGCAACTGCGCCTGCGCAACCTGGGCGGCATCATCATCGCCGACTTCATCGACATGGCGCGGGAAGACCACCGCGAAGCGGTGCTGGCGGAGTTCCGCAAGCAGCTTGCGCGCGACCGCGTGAAGACGATGGTTGGCGGTTTTTCCCAGCTCGGCCTGGTCGAAATGACACGCAAGCGCACCCGCGAATCGCTGGCGCACATGCTGACCGAGCCCTGCGAGGCATGCCAAGGCCGGGGGCATGTCAAGACAGCCCGGAGCGTGGTGTATGACATCTTGCGGGAGATTCTGCGTGAAGCGCGGCAATTCAACCCAAGGGAATTTCGTGTCGTGGCGTCGCCGCGGGTGGTCGAATTGCTGCTGGACGAGGAGAGCACACACCTGGCGGGTCTGAGTGACTTCATCGGCAAGCCTATTTCGTTGCAGAGCGAGGCAGCGATGGGACAGGAGAATTACGACATCGTGCTGCTCTGAAAGGCGTTGCCACCGCTCTGGAGACGGGTGTACACACCGCCCGCGGCCATCAGTTCGGCATGCCTGCCTGCCTCCACGATGCGGCCTTGTTGCATCACGATCACCCGGTCAGCGTGCTCGATGGTCGAGAGCCGGTGCGCGATGATCAGTGTCGTCCGGCCGACCATGAGCCGTTGCAGCGCCTGCTGGACCAGGCGCTCGGATTCGGTGTCCAGCGCGGACGTCGCTTCGTCAAGCACGAGAATGGGGGCATCGCGATACAGGGCGCGTGCGATGGCCAGGCGTTGGCGTTGGCCACCTGACAGTTGCATCGCATTGTGGCCGACAACGGTATCCTGGCCCTGGGGCAGGCTGCGGACATGGTCGCCCAGATTCGCGGCGTCGAGCGCGGCGGCCACCCGGTCGCGGTCGACTGTCTGTCCCAGTGCCACGTTGGCGGCGATGGTGTCGTTGAGCATCACCACGTCCTGGCTCACCATCGCGAACTGTGCTCTCAGGGCTGGCAGCTGCCATCGCGCGATGTCCACGCCGTCGAGAAGAATCTGCCCTCGAGTGGGTGGCACGAACCGGGGCAGCAGGTTCACCAGCGTGGTTTTTCCCGAACCAGACGGGCCGACGAGGGCCACGGTTTCTCCTGGGGCCACCTGGAAACTGACATCTTCAAGAGCCAGTCCCGCGTCTTCGCGGTAACTCACTGACACATCGCGCAGTTCGATGTGGCCCCGGGCGCGGCCTGGCGCCAGCTCCCCACCGGCCTCTGGCTGCACCTGATCCATCAGGTTCAGCCCCCGCTCGAGCGCAGCCAAGCCGCGTGTGATCGGATTGGCGACATCGGAGAGGCGCCGAATGGGCGCCACCAGCATGAGCATGGCGGTGATGAATGCTGCGAAGCCGCCGACAGTCACCGCACCGGCACCCGACCGGCTTTGCCATAGCGCCATCGAAATCACAGAGGACAGCGCCACAGCCGCCATGAGCTGAGTCAGGGGCGTCATGGCGGCGGATGCGATGGTCGATTTGACGGCCAGTCGCCGCAATTCCTGGCTCAAGGCATTGAAGCGCCGGGCCTGGCTTGCCTCGGCGCCATGCAGGCGGACCATGCGGTGTGCAAGGATGTTCTCTTCCACCACGTAGGCGAGCTCGTCGGTGGCCTGCTGGCTCGCCTTGGTCAGCCGATAGAGGCGACGGGACAGTGTTTTCATGATCCACGCCACGCCGGGGACCAGCACCGCCACGATCAGCGTCAGCCTCCAGTTCAGGTAGAAAAGATAGCCCAGCAGAGCGAGCAAGGTAAAGCCGTCTCGCGACAAGCCCAGCAAAGCTTGCACCAGCAAAGTGGCGCCAGTCTGCACCTCATACACCACGGTGTTGGACAGGGTACTGGCGGACTGCCGCGAGAAAAGCGCCATTTCCGCATCCAGCAGTCGGCTGAACAACGCTTCCCTCAGGGTCCGCATGCCGTCGTTGGCGATGCGCGCCAGCGCGTAGGAGCTCACGAACTGGGCCGTGCCGCGAAGCCCGAACAACCCCAGCAATGCGATGGGCACAACCCACAAGGGCAGCGTGCCACTGGAAAAGCCCTGGTCGAGCAGTGGTTTGAGCAACGCGGGGATCAGGGGTTCGGTGGCGGCCCCCACAAGAGTGGCGAACATGGCCAGCAACCAGGTGCCCCGCTGCTGGCCGAAATAGGCAGCCAAGCGCGCAAGCCGCTTGGGAAACTGGCTTCTGGAGGGGGAGGTGTCGGCGGGGCTCGGGGTCATGCGTCTTCTGCATTCTACGGGCCCCGCCGATATTGTCACAGTTTGTGACGCAGTGGGCATTTCAGTGTGTACCATTGAGGTCCCCCGCCAAATGGCGTTTCGCGATGCCTGCATTGATCGAATGAAGACGGAATTTTCTGACTCTTGTGCCTTTCCCATTTCCCGCCGTAGCCTTGTCCTGGGAGGCTCCAGTGCCCTGGCCTTGCCGGCATGGGCCCAGTTCAGGGTCGAGGTTTCCGGCGTCGGCTTAACCCAGTTGCCCATTGCCGTGGCGCCTTTTCGTGGCGAGGCTCAGGCGCCTGTCAAGCCTGGCGCGATCGTCCTGGCTGACCTCGAACGCAGTGGGCGCTTCAAGTCCGTGGATGCCAATGGCCAGGTGCTCGACGAGACCAGCCGACCGGACCTGGCGTTCTGGCGTCCACGCGGGGCCGATTCGCTGGCCACGGGCAGCATCACGCGGCTGGCCGATGGGAAGTTCGATGTCCGGTTCCGTCTGTGGGATGTGGTCCGGGGGCAGGATTTGGGCGGGCAAAGCTATGTGATTCAGCCTGGCGACCTGCGCCTCGTTGCCCACCGGATAGCGGACTACATTTACGAAAAGCTGACCGGGGAACGGGGGGTATTTTCGACGCGGATTGCCTATGTCACGCGTGAAGGAAGGCAGTACAACCTCTGGGTCGCGGATGCTGACGGCGAAAATGCGCAGACGGCGCTGGCGAGCCCCGAGCCGATCATATCGCCGGACTGGTCGCCAGATGGGCGTCAGATTGCCTACGTGTCGTTCGAGTCGCGCAAACCCGTGGTGTATGTGCATGACGTCGCGACCGGGCGCCGCCGTCTGCTGGCGAACTTCAGAGGCTCCAACAGCGCCCCCGCGTGGTCGCCGGATGGTCGCAGCCTGGTACTCACGCTCAGCCGTGATGGCAGTTCCCAGATTTATGCCATCGATGCGAACGGGGGCGAGCCGCGCCGCTTGACGCAGAGTGGTGGCATCGATACTGAGCCGGCATTTGCGCCTGATGGGCGCACCATTTACTTTGTCAGCGATCGTGGTGGTTCACCCCAGATCTATCGCATGCCATCCAGTGGCGGTGGCGCGGAACGCGTGACGTTTTCGGGTGACTACAACATTTCCCCGACGGTCAGCCCGGATGGCCGTTGGTTGGCCTATATCTCCCGCGTCAGTGGCGCGTTCAAGCTGCATGTCATGGAATTGGCCAGTGGCACGGCGACAGCCATCACAGAGACTTCCGCCGACGAGAGCCCGAGCTTTGCGCCTAACAGCCGGCTCATCGTCTATGCCACGCAGCAGGGCGGACGTGAAGCGCTCATGACCACGACGTTGGACGGGAAGATCAAGGCTCGGCTTGCCAATCGGTCGGGTGAAATTCGCGAGTCCGACTGGGGTCCGTTTCAGAATTGATGATTTGATAGGAGCATCTTCATGAAGAGAGTGTTGCTGGGAGCCACGCTGGTAGCCCTGTTGGCCGGCTGTGGCTCGAATGTCAAGCTGGACTCGGTTCCAGTGGAGGACAAGACGGGCACGGCCGTTTCCGCGGACGGCGCAGGAGGGGCTGGCGCGGGTGCAGCGGCCAATGGCGGGGTCGCCGCGGTGGATCTGGGCAGGAATGGGCAGGACATGACCGGTCCCGGCGCCGCCAACGTGGTGTATTTCGATTTCGACAGCTATGTCGTGAAACCGGAATACCAGTCGCTGTTGGCTGCGCAGGCCCGTTACCTTCGGGCCGACCCACGGCGCAAGGCCATGCTCGAGGGGCATACCGACGAGCGTGGTGGACGCGAATACAACGTGGCGTTGGGGCAGCGGCGGGCTGAAGCCGTGAGTCGTGCGCTTGGCCTGCTGGGGGTTTCATCGGCGCAGATGGAATCGATCAGCTATGGCGAGGAGAAACCGGCGCAGGCTGGAAATGATGAAGCCTCAATGAGTAAAAATCGGCGGGTCGAGGTGAAGTACCGGTGAACAATTCGCCTACCATGAAGGGGTGGCTGATGGGCGCGCTGATGGCTTGCGCGGCACTTCAGCCGCTGGCCTCCCATGCCGCGCTTTTCGGAGACGACGAGGCGCGCGCCGCCATTCTCGAGGTGCGTCAGCGCGTCGAGACACTGAGACAATCAATCGATGCGAGCGATCGCCGTCGTGTCGAGGAGGTCGAGCAACTGCGGCGTAGCCTGCTTGACCTGCAGAGCCAGATCGAGGTGCTCCGTGCAGATCAAGCGCGTCTACAGGGGAAAAACGAGGAACTGGCCCGTGCGGTTGGTGAGATTCAACGGCGACAGGCAAGCCTGGGGCAGGCCGTGGATGAACGTCTGCGGGTGCTGGAGCCGCAGAGAGTCACCGTGGATGGCATGGAGTTCAGTGCTTCGCCTGAGGAGAAAAAGGAGTACGAGGCCGCGCTCGGTGTCTTCCGTGGGGGCAATTTCGCGCAGGCGCAAACAGTGCTGGTCGAGTTTGCCAAGCGCTACCCCGAAAGCGGTTACTACCCGTCGGTGCTGTTTTGGCTGGGCAATGCCCAATATGCCACACGGGACTACAAGGAAGCGGTGATCAACCTGCGAGCCATGCTGACGAGAGCACCGGACCACGCACGTGCGGCGGATGCCCGCCTTTCCATCGCCAATTGCCAGATCGAGTTGAAGGACACGCGTGCTGCTCGAGCCACGCTCGAAGAAGTGGTGCGGCTGCATCCGCAGTCGGAAGCCGCTTTGGCGGCGAAAGAGCGACTGTCCAGGCTTCGCTGAGCCGTGTCCTTTTTGCGCCGGAGCCGTACGGGTCCGGCTGCCAGAAGGCTTTGTGAGTGGCTCCGCGGTTTCCTCGTGGTGGCCATCTAAAATTACTCAATGCCGTCTACCAATGTCTCTTTGTTGACTGATCTGGTGCTCTGGGCATGTTTCTTCGTTTCCTTGCTGTTTGGCGTCATCGCCCAGCGCGCGCATTTCTGCACCATGGGGGCGCTCAGTGATGCCGTCAACCTGGGAAACTGGACACGTATGCGTCAATGGGCATGTGCGGCGGGTGTGGCCATGATCGGTTATGCCGCCATGTCCTATCTGGGCTGGATCGATCCCGCGCGAAGCATCTACGCGACCACCACTTGGTTGTGGCTTTCGGCGCTGTTGGGCGGCGTGCTGTTCGGATTCGGTATGGTGTTGGCGTCCGGGTGTGGCAGCAAGACGCTTCTGCGCGTCGGCGCGGGGAGTCTCAAATCTGTCGTGGTCTTCCTGACCATGGCTGTGGCCGCGTTCGCGACCCTCAAGGGGGTTTCCGCCGTGGCTCGTGTGGCCACGGTGGACCGGGTGAGCGTCGAGTTTTCAAGTGGAACTTCGCTGGCCGATCTCGCATCGGTGGCGTTTGGCGGCGATGTCTCACTTGCCCGCGTGGTTCTGTCGCTGTTGCTGGGCGGAGGACTCATAGGATGGGCTTTGCTTGGACGAGAGTTTCGGCAGTTCGACAATCTCTTGGCTGGGGTCGGGATAGGTGGCGCCGTCACTGCAATGTGGTGGGTCAGCGGCAGCCTAGGGCATGTGATGGAGCATCCGGAAACCCTGCAGGAGACGTTCCTTGCCACCAACTCCGGCCGGATGGAAGCCTTGACGTTCACCGCACCCATGGCTTACACGCTGGACTGGCTGATCTATTTCAGCGACAAAAACAAGGTATTGACCATGGCGGTTGCCTCGGTGCTGGGGGTAGTCTCCGGCTCGGCACTGCATGCGATCAAGACGCGCAGTTTTCGTTGGCAGGGCTTTCGAAATACCGAAGATCTCGCCAATCATCTGGTTGGCGCCTCCCTGATGGGGGTGGGTGGCGTGACAGCCATGGGTTGCACCATTGGTCAGGGTCTCAGTGGTGTTTCGACGCTGAGCCTCACCAGCTTTGTCGCCGTGATCGGAATCGTGATCGGAGCGATCATGGCCTTCCGCTATCAGGTCAGACGGCTGGAGCAGTCGGAGTGAGCGCGGCCCCGTTGCAACCAGCGGATCTCCAGCGGCGTTTCGGCGGACTGGCGCGTCTCTACGGCGAGGCGGGGGCAAGCCGCATTCAGGCGGCCCATGTCGTGGTCGTCGGCGTCGGGGGGGTGGGA
>JAEWVY010000364.1 GCA_023396625.1 Pseudomonadota bacterium
GCCCTGGGCAAGGACCCCGTGCGTGGTCTGGCGGTGTTTTTCTGGGAGCCGGTGAAAAGCCCCTACGCCCTGGGGGAACTGATGGTCAAGGCCACGCCGCTGCTGGTGATCGCGCTGGGCCTGGCGGTGTGCTTCCGCTCCAATGTCTGGAACATCGGCGCCGAAGGCCAATTCATCGTCGGCGCGGTGGCGGCGGGCGGGGTGGCCCTGCTGGCCGATCGCGAGACCGGGCGGTGGATCGTGGTGGCGGTGCTGCTGGCCGGTGTGATCGGCGGCATGGCCTGGGCCGGGGTCGTGGCGCTGCTGCGCGATCGCTTCCACGCCAACGAAATCCTCGTGAGCCTGATGCTGGTCTATGTCGCCGACATGGTGCTCAGTTTTCTCGTCTATGGTCCTTGGAAGGATCCGGGCGGCTACAACTTTCCGCAGACCCGGACTTTCGACGCGGTGACGCAGATTCCCCGGTTGATGGCGGGCTCGCGTGTGAGTGTGGGACTGCTGATCGGGCTGGCGCTGGCGGTGCTGCTGTGGGTGTTCCTGTTTCGCACGCGGGCGGGGTTTGCCCAGCAGGTGGGTGGGCTGGCGCCGGCGGCGGCCCGTTATGCGGGCTTTTCTTCGCGCCGCGCGCTCTGGCTGGCACTGATGACCTCCGGGGGCGCGGCGGGACTGGCTGGTGCGCTGGAAGTGGCCGGGCCCATTGGCCAGCTCACGCCGTATGTTCCCGCAGGTTACGGCTTCGCCGCGATCATCGTGGCCTTCGTGGGCCGCCTGCACCCGGTGGGCATGGTGTTTTCGGCGGTGCTGATGAGCATGTTCTACATCGGCGGGGAACTGGCGCAGTCGCGCCTGGGGCTGCCCAAGTCCATTACCGGGGTGTTCCAGGGGCTGTTGTTGTTCACGCTGCTGGCCTGCGACACGCTGATGGCCTATCGCTTCAGGTTTTCGGGAAGGGGCCGGTGATGGAGTCATACGCGCTGCTGCTGGCGGCCACGCTCAATGCGGGCACCGTGCTGGCGATCGCCGCCCTCGGGCTGCTGATCAACGAAAAATCCGGCATCGTCAATCTCGGGGCCGAAGGCATGATGCTGTGCGCCGCCATCGCCGGTTTTGCCACCGTGGTCCACACCGGCAACGACTGGCTGGGCTTTGCCGCCGGCATGGCCGCGGGGGCGTTGCTGGCGGCGCTGTTCGGCGGGCTGGTGATCTGGCTCAACACCAACCAGTACGCCACCGGTCTGGCCCTCAGCCTGTTCGGGGTGGGTTTCTCGGCCTTCGCCGGCATCCGGTATGTGCAGGAAAAGCTGCCAGAACGGCCGCATTTCGCCATCCCCGTGCTGGGGGACATTCCCCTGCTCGGGCCGGCGCTGTTCCGCCAGCATCCCATGGTGTACGCCACGGTGGCCCTGGCGTTCGGGCTGATCTGGTTCCTCTACCGCAGCCGCGCGGGCCTGGTGCTGCGTTCGGTGGGTGAGTCGCCGGAATCCGCCCATGCCCTGGGCTACCCGGTGCGGCGCATTCGCCTGGCCGCGGTGGTGACCGGCGGCGCGCTGTGCGGCTTGGCCGGGGCGTACCTTTCGGTGGTGTACACCCCCTTGTGGGTGGAGGGCATGGTGGCCGGCAAGGGCTGGATTGCGCTCGCGCTCACCACGTTTGCCACCTGGCGCCCGGCACGTGTCTTGCTCGGTGCTTACCTGTTTGGCGGTGTGACGATGCTGCAGTTCCATCTGCAGGGGCTGGGCGTGGAAATCGCGAGCCAGTGGCTGACCATGCTGCCTTACGTGTCCACGGTCGTCGTGCTGGCGCTGATCTCGCGCAATCCAGCCTGGATTCGCGTGAACATGCCGGCGTCGCTGGGGAAAACCTTTCATCCGGGCTCATAATTCCTGATTCCTGTCGCAACCTGTTCAAGAAAGAACCGATCCATGACTGATCTGCAAAAACGTTCCCTGCTCAAGGCTGCCGCGCTGTCGGCGATCGCCGCTGCGGCCCTGGCCGGCTGTGGCAAGAAGGAAGAACCCGCGCCAGCGCCTGCACCCGCACCTGCGCCGGCAGCGGCCCCCGCGCCGGCCAAGCCGGAGCCGCTCAAGGTGGCTTTTGCCTACGTGGGGCCGGTGGGCGATGGCGGCTGGACTTTTGCGCACGACAATGGCCGCAAGGCCGTGGAAAAGGAGTTCGGGGACAAGGTGGTCACGAGCTTCGTCGAGAAGGTGCCCGAAAGTGCCGACGCCGAGCGCGTGTTGCGCGACATGGCCGGGCAGGGCAACCAGCTGATCTTCGGCACGACTTTCGGCTACATGGAGCCCATGCTCAAGGTCGCGGCCGATCATCCTGGGGTGAAATTCGAACATGCCACGGGCTACAAGACCGCGGCGAACATGCGGACCTACGACAGCCGAACCTACGAGGGCGCCTACATGGCCGGGGTGGTCGCCGGCAAGATGACCAAGACCAACACGGTGGGCGTGGTCGGCTCGATCCCGATTCCCGAGGTGATCCGGAACATCAACAGCTTCACGCTGGGCGCGCAGTCGGTCAACCCCAAGATCAAGACCAAGGTCGTGTGGGTGAACGAATGGTTCAATCCGCCCAAGGAAACCGAGGCCGCCACGGCGCTTATCAACGGCGGCGCCGACGTGCTGATGCAGAACACCGATTCGTCGG
>JAEWVY010000410.1 GCA_023396625.1 Pseudomonadota bacterium
TCGACGCCCTGGGCGAAACCCTTCAGGCCACGGCCTGATGCCCGGCGGGGCGCACTCGATGGTCACGGTCCTGCTCACGGTCTGGCTGATGCACATGGCCGTGATGGTCAGCCCCGGCGTCAACACCCTGCTGGTGTCCCAGCTGGCGGCCAGCGGGCGCGCGGGCAGCGTGCGGTTTGCCGTCCTGGGCATCTGCACCGGCACCACGTTCTGGGCGGGGGCGGCCCTGTTCGGGGTCCAGGCGCTGTTCGCCGCGATGCCCGGCGTGCGGCTGGCGCTTCAGGTCGCGGGCGGGGTGTATCTGCTGTACCTGGCCAGCCGGCTGTGGCGCGCCCCCGCGACGGCGTGGCACACCGCGCCGCACTCGCTGCGCCCCTGGGCCGCCTACCGCCTGGGGCTGCTGACCAACCTCACCAACCCCAAGGCGGTGCTGTTTTTCAGCAGCGTGTTCGCGACCGCGTTTCCGCCCGATCCGGGCTGGGCGCTGCAGGCCATGGCCGCCATGGTGGCCGTGCTGAATGCGTTCTTCTGGCACCTGTTCCTCGGCAAGCTGTTTGCCGATGCCCGGATTCAGGGCGCCTACGGGCGCGCCCGCGGCCTGGCCAACCGGGTCTCCGCGCTCGCGCTGGGCGGCTTTGGCGCCGCGATGCTGGTCGCCACGCTGCGCGAAGCCAGGCACCCGGCCTGAGACGATGTTTTTTCCTCTTGACACTTCCTTCCTATGACACTTCCCACCATCGCTCACCTCATCGACGGCCAACTCGTGCCGGGCGGCACGCGCACCCAACCCGTCTACAACCCCGCCACCGGCGCCGTGGCCCGCACGCTCGCGCTGGCCGACACCGCCACGGTCAAGCAGGCGATCGCCAGCGCCGAAGCCGCGTACCCCGCGTGGCGGAACACGCCCCCGCTCAAGCGGGCCCGCGTGATGAGCCGGCTGAAAACCCTGCTGGAAGACAACGCGGATGCCATCTGCAAGCTCATCACCGAGGAGCACGGGAAGGTGCTCGCCGACTCGATGGGGGAACTGCAGCGCGGCATCGAGAACGTGGAATACGCCAGCTACGTGCCCGAACTGCTCAAGGGCGAACACAGCCGCAACGTCGGGCCGACCATCGACTCGTGGAGCGAGCTCCAGCCGTTGGGCGTGGCGGCCGGCATCACACCGTTCAACTTTCCGGCCATGGTGCCGCTGTGGATGTGGCCCATGGCCGTCGCCTGCGGCAACACCTTCGTGCTCAAGCCCTCCGAGCGCGACCCCTCGTCGGCCATGCTGATCGCCGAGCTCGCGCTCGAGGCCGGCCTGCCGCCGGGTGTGCTCAACGTGGTCAATGGCGACAAAGAGGCCGTGGACACGCTGCTGACCGACCCGCGCGTCAAGGCCGTGAGCTTCGTCGGCTCCACGCCCATCGCGGAATACATCTATGCGCAAGGCTGCAAGCACGGCAAGCGCGTGCAGGCGCTGGGCGGTGCCAAGAACCACGCCGTGGTGATGCCCGACGCCGACATCGGCAACGCCGTCAGCGCGCTGATGGGCGCGGCCTACGGCTCCTGCGGCGAGCGCTGCATGGCCATTCCCCTGGTCGTGGCGGTGGGTGACGCTACGGCCGACGCCGTGGTGGCCGGCCTGAAGGCCGAGATCGCAAAAATGCAGGTCGGTCCCGGCACCACGCCGGGCATGGACATGGGCCCACTGGTCACGAAGCCGCATTTCGACAAGGTCAAGGGCTATGTGGACCAGGGCGTCAAGGAGGGCGCCACGCTGTGGTGGACGGCCGTGGCCTGAAGGTGGCCGGCCATGAGGACGGCTACTTCCTCGGCCCCTGCCTGTTCGACCACGTCAAGCCCGGCATGGTGATCTACCAGGAGGAAATCTTCGGCCCGGTGCTGGGCGTGGTGCGCGTGCAGAGCCTGCAGGAGGCCATGGCGCTGATCGACGCGCACGAGTACGGCAACGGCACCTGCATCTTCACCCGTGATGGCGAGGCGGCGCGCTATTTCACCGACCACATCCAGGTGGGCATGGTGGGCGTGAATGTGCCGCTGCCCGTGCCGGTGGCCTACCACAGCTTCGGCGGCTGGAAGCGCAGCCTGTTCGGCGACCTGCACGCCTACGGGCCCGATGCCGTGCGCTTCTACACCAAGCGCAAGACCATCACCCAGCGCTGGCCCAGCGCGGGCGTGCGTGAGGGCACGGTGTTCAGCTTCCCGAGCAACCGGTGAGGAACGGGCCTGGAACACGGGGATGGGGCGTGGACAGGCCTCGTGATTTGAATGGTGTTTTGTCCCGGTATATATGTGCGATTCGGCTTGACAAAGCAAAAGGCAACGCCTCAAGGCAAAAAACTGAGGGGGTTCCTTTTGCTGGACATATTCCGATGGCGAGTGCGAAATCACGTTAGACCACGCAAGAGACATGGTTCTAATTCGAAAAGAAAATCAGGCGGATGAGGCTTCCATTGAAGCCGTGACTGCTGCCGCCTTCCAGGCGGCGACTCACACAAGCCACACTGAGCAATTCATTGTTCGTGCGCTGCGCAGGTCTGGCCACCTTGCCGTTTCACTCGTTGCAGACGACGGCGGCGAGGTAATCGGGCACGTTGCGGTATCGCCCGTCACGATCTCCGACGGTACCCGTGGTTGGTACGGTCTCGGGCCAATCTCCGTTGCCCCTGAAAGACAGGGACAAGGTATCGGAACTCTCCTCATGGAACGCGCACTCGCAGAACTGAAGGCGATGCGGGCGACTGGGTGCGTGGTGCTTGGGGAGCCAGCCTATTACTCGCGCTTCGGTTTTGCCGCCGAACCGCAGCTCGTGCTACCAGGAGTACCAGCAGAGTATTTTCAAGCCGTCTGCTTTGGAGGCCGCTTGCCTCACGGCGAGGTCAAATACCATGATTCATTTGACGCGACGGCCTAACAGGTCGGTCACCTTCACGTTAGGCGGCAAATCCCACATCGAGGTATATGTGATGACAACAGCTAGGGATGGTCTGCATAACCACCGCTGACGCGGTCGTTGTCGATTGATATTTCAGATGACAAAATTTTTCGGCTTTCAAGGGGCAAATTCGGGGCATATTCAGCCCCGTTCGCGGCCCTCTGATC
>JAEWVY010000424.1 GCA_023396625.1 Pseudomonadota bacterium
CGCACCAAGTTCGGCTCCCGCTGGCAGGGTGGAACGCACGGCGACGAACAGGGCCGCCGTCAGGGGAATCAGCTCGATCACCAGCACCCGCACCACCATGTCGAGCGCGTAGCGCGACAAGCCATAGCTGGCGGCCGTCACCACCACGATGCGAATCAGGACCAGGCTCGTCACGGCCACCAGCACGGTGAACCAGGGCAGCAGCGGCGCGGTGCCGAGGTAGAGATGCCGCGCCAACGCGGCGCGGTTGGCGCGCCGGTAGCTCGACGGCGCCAGCGCCAGCGCCAGCACCGACGCGCTGGTCAGGATCAGGCGCCAGGACGTGGCGAACCAGCGCCGCGCGGCGGCCATCCAGCCCCGGGGAGAAGTCGCGGAAGCCATCGCGTCATGATAAACGCGCCGCCTGGCCCTGCGCCAGGGCCCAGGCCACATGCTCGCGCACCAGGGCGTCCGGATGGGTCAGCCGCCGGGTCAGCGCCGCGCCCAGCGCGCCGGCGCCCGCGCGTCCCGTGGCCGGCGCACGCAGCGCGTTGCCCGCAGCCACCGCCACGTTGCGCAGCCACCGCCCATGTCCGATACGCCGGATCGGGTTGCCCTCGGTCCGCCGCAGGAAATCCGCTTCGCTCCAGTCCAGCAGGGCCGCCAACTGCTGGCCCGAAAGCCCGTCCCGTTCATCGAAATCAGGCAAGGCGCTGCGCCGCGCGAACTTGTTCCATGGACACGCCAGCTGGCAGTCGTCGCAGCCATAGATCCGGTTGCCCAGCAGCGGGCGCCATGCCAGCGGAATCGGCCCCGCGTGTTCGATGGTCAGATAGGAAATGCAGCGGCGCGCGTCGAGCCGGTAGGGCGCGACGATGGCCTGGGTCGGACAGACGTCGATGCAGGCCCGGCATCCCCCGCAGTGGGGCGCAACGGCCTGGCTTTCCGGCAGGGCCAGGTCCACGTAGAGCTCGCCGAGGAAAAACATCGATCCCGCGTCGCGGCTGAGCACCAGCGTGTGTTTCCCCCGCCAGCCCTGGCCGCTGCGCGTGGCCAGTTCGGCCTCCAGCACCGGTGCCGAATCGGTGAACACGCGGTGCCCGAACGGACCGATCAGGCCCGCCATGCGCGTCTGCAGCGTCTGCAGGCGCGATCGCAGCACCTTGTGGTAGTCCCGCCCGCGGGCATACAGCGACACGACGCCTTCGGCGGGGTCGTCCAGCCGGGCGAGCTCGCGCGCCTGCCATCCTGGCGGCGTGGCCCGCGGCAGGTAGTCCATGCGCGCCGTGATGACGCTCACCGTCCCCGGCACCAGCGCCGCCGGGCGGGCGCGCTTGACGCCGTGCGCGGCCATGTAGTCCATGCCACCATGGAACCCATGGGCGAGCCATTGCATCAAACCGGGCTCGGCCGAACTCAAATCGACACCGGCCACGCCGATTTGGGAAAATCCAAGTTCCCCGGCCCATTCGCGAACACGGGCCAGCAACTGATGAGGATCGATCTGAGCGCTGCTGAACGTCACCCGCCGATTGTAGGAACCGCCCCACGCGGGGAAAACCGCGCCATCCTGCGGCATTGGCCCGACGAGGCAGCCACCGCGGCGTTTGCCCGGCGGCTGGCTGCCAGCCCGGCCCTGCGGGATGCGTACATCGAACTGCATGGCGACCTGGGCACCGGCAAAACGAGCTTCGTGCGCCACCTGCTGCGCGCGCTCGGGGTCGCCGGCCGCGTCAAAAGCCCCACCTACGCGGTGGTGGAACACTACCGCGCGCCCATTCCCCCGTCGGCCGCGTTCGACATCTGGCATTTCGACTTCTACCGCTTCGCCGACCCGCGCGAGTGGGAGGATGCCGGTTTCCGTGACCTTTTCGCCCGCCCGGGGCTGAAACTGGCCGAATGGCCGGACAAAGCGGCTGGCATGCTGCCCCGGGCCGACCTGGCGCTGCACATCGACCTCCAGGACCACGGTGCCCGCGCGGTGCGCTGCCTTGCCGGCACCCCGACGGGCGACGCGCTGCTGGAGGCGGTCACGCCATGACCCGCCCGTCCCTGCTTGCGCACCTGCGGCGACGCGACGCGCTGCAGGCCGGCGCCCTGGTGCTGTTGCTGGGCACGCGCCAGATCGCGCGCGGCGCCACCATTGTCGCGGTGCGCGTGTGGCCCGCGCCCGACTATTCGCGCGTGACTCTCGAGTCCGACACCGAGCTCAAGGCGCGTTCGTTTTTCGTGGCCACGCCGCCCCGCCTGGCGGTGGACATCGAAGGCATCGACCTCGACCCCGCGCTGCGCGAACTCGTGGCCAAGGTGCGACCGGACGATCCCAACATCGCCGGCATACGCGCCGGTCAGAACGCGCCTGGCGTGGTGCGGCTGGTGGTCGACCTGAAACAGCCGATCCAGCCCCAGGTTTTCACGCTGGCGCCGATTGCCGCGTACCAGCACCGGCTCGTGTTCGACCTGTACCCCACCCAGGCCATCGACCCCCTGGAGGCCCTGATCGCCGAGCGCCTGCGCGAGCAGACGGCCCGCGCCACCCCGGCCCACACCCCATCCGCCATCGACCCCCTGGGCGAGCTGATCGCCCAGCGCGCCGGGTCGCCATCGCCGCCCCCGGATCCCGCCCGCCTGCCCGCGCCCCCGGCGACCACGCGCCGCTACCCCGAACTCTCGCCGGCCCCGCCGAATACTCCTTTTTCAATAGCTAAAGGTGTCCATCCGACGCTGGATAACACTCAAAAACATCAAAAATCCGTGCTGGAATCGAGCGCGGAACGGCTGATCATCGTGGCGCTCGACCCGGGGCACGGCGGGGAAGACCCCGGCGCCATCGGTCCCGGCGGCACGCGCGAGAAGGACGTGGTGCTGCGCATCGCCCAGCGCCTGCGCGAGCGCATCAACGCCACGACCATCAAGGGCAACCCCATGCGGGCCTACCTCACCCGCGAGGCCGACTTTTTTGTGCCCTTGCAGATGCGCGTGCAGAAGGCGCGGCGCGTACAGGCCGACCTGTTCGTGAGCCTGCATGCCGACGCCTTCTTCACGCCACAGGCCCGCGGCGCCAGTGTGTTCGCGCTGAGCCAGGGCGCCGCATCGAGCGCGGCCGCGCGCTGGATGGCGAGCCAGGAAAACCGCGCCGACCAGATCGGCGGCGTGAACCTCCAGGCCCACGACCCGCACGTCAAGCGCGCGCTTTTCGACATGAGCACCACGGCGCAGATCAACGACAGCCTCAAGCTCGGCGACGCCATGCTGCGCGAGATCGGCCAGGTGGGCCGGCTGCACAAGGCCGGGGTCGAACAGGCCGGCTTCGCGGTGCTCAAGGCGCCGGATATCCCCAGCGTACTGGTGGAAACGGCCTTTATCAGCAACCCCGAGGAAGAGGAAAAACTGCGCAGCGAGACGTGGCAGGACGCCCTGGCCGACGCCCTGATGAAAGGCATCGCCGCCTACTTCGCCCGCAATCCGCCCCTGGCGCGCAGCCGGGCACTTTGACAGGCGGCGTCCAGGCGGCGCGGCACCGCCCCGACGAATCCGGCGCCGGACTGATCTGGCTCAGCGACCCCGACCGCCGCGCAAGCGACAATATCGGCCGGGGTCGTGCCAGGGAATGCTTGAGGCGACTTTTCGGCCTTTTCTTTCCAAGGAGATTCATGCTTGCCTTCCTGCCTCCTTTCCTCAAGGGCGTTCTCGCCCTCGTGCTGCTCATGCTCAACACGCTGTTCTGGTGCGTGCTGCTGTTTGCCCTGGCCCTGGTGAAGCTGGTCCTGCCGTTCGCAGCGGTGCGGGTGCGCATCGATCCGCTGCTCAACGCCATCGCCACCGCCTGGATCGCCTGCAACAGCGGCTGGATGCGGCTGACGCAGCGCACCACGTGGGACATCGCCGGCGTGGCGGAACTGCCCTATCGCGGCTGGTACCTGGTGAACTGCAACCACCAGTCCTGGGTCGACATCTTCGTGCTGCAGCACGTGCTGAACCGACGCATCCCGCTGCTCAAATTTTTCCTCAAGCAGGAGCTGATCTATGTGCCGGTGATCGGCCTGGCCTGGTGGGCGCTGGACTTTCCGTTCATGAAGCGGCACGGCCGCGCCGCCCTGCGCCGCAACCCGGCCCTTCGCCAGCAGGACCGCGACACCACGCGCCGCGCCTGCGAGAAGTTCGCGCTGGTGCCCACCAGCGTGATGAACTTCGCCGAAGGCACGCGCTTCACCCCAGCCAAGCACCAGGCCCAGTCCTCCCCCTACCGGCACCTGCTCAAGCCCAAGGCCGGCGCGCTGGCGCTGGCGCTCAACGCGATGGGCGGGCAGTTCCACTCGCTGATCGACGTCACCATCGTCTACCCGGGCGGGGCGCCCACGTTCTGGCAATTCCTGTGCGGCAGGGCCTCCCGGGTGGCGGTGCGCGCGCGGCAGCTGCCGATTCCCGCCGAATTCTGCGCGGGCGACTACGAGGGGGACCCGGCATTCCGCGCGACGCTGCACCAGTGGCTCGCACGGATCTGGGAAGAAAAGGACCAGCAGATCGACGACCTGCTGGGCGCCAAGGCCTGAGCCGGCGCGCGACCCGGCCCCGACATCATTCGCGACATGGACACACACGACGACACCGAGCGGCGCCTCACCGATCTGGAGGTCAAGGCCAGTTTCTCCGAGGACCTGCTGGACCAGCTGAACCAGATCGTGGCACGCCAGCAGGACCAGATCGATGCCCTGCGGCATGAACTCGCCGGACTGCGCCGACAGTTGCCCGAGGACGGCGCGGTGCCCTACCGCAGCCTGCGCGACGAACTGCCGCCGCATTACTGACGCCCCGCGCGGCCGGCGGCAGATTTTTCGCGTCAGCCCAAAGGGCAGGCCCGCTCAGGTCGACACCAGGTGCGAGACGGTCGCCAGGCCCAGCAGGGTCATGGCCAGCGACCCCAGCACATGGACGCCGATGGCGGCCACGGCCCAAACCATCCGCCCCTGCTGCAGCAGCGTGGTGACTTCGGCGGAAAACGTGGAAAACGTGGTCAGCCCCCCCAGGAAACCGGTGATGACAAGCAGCCGCCATTCGGGGGAGAGATGCGGATGCAGGCCGAACAGGGCCAGCGCCACGCCGATGAGATAGCCGCCCAGCATGTTCGCCAGCCAGGTGCCCAGCGGAATCAGCGGGAACAGCGTGTTGAACGCCATGCCCAGCAGCCAGCGCAGCAAGGCGCCCGCCGAGGCCCCCACGCAGATCGCGGCCACGGAGCGGATCATGCACGCCTCCGCGCCATGCCCATCCTCCACGCTGTGGTTGTGTACTCGCCCATGCGATCCCTTGCTTTTTCAAGACCCTGAGCCAGCATCGGGTATGGTTTTGCCGGCGCGGCCACTGTACCACGCCCCCCTCGGAAAGCGCGTCGCGCGGCTGGCCTGCACCCAACGCGCCGGCGCCGCACAATGCATCCCCATGAAAGCACTTCAAGACATTTCACTGTCCCTGCTCGACCTGGTCGCCGTGCGCGAAGGCGGCACGGTCGCCGAGGCCCTGGCCATCGCCCTGCGCACCGCACGCCACGCCGAGTCGCTGGGATTCACGCGCTACTGGCTGGCCGAACACCACAACATGCCGGGCATCGCGAGCTCCGCCACCGCGGTGCTGGTGGGACACATTGCCGGCGGCACGCAGCGCATCCGCGTGGGCTCGGGCGGCGTCATGCTGCCCAACCACGCGCCGCTCGTGGTGGCCGAGGCCTTCGGCACCCTGGCCGAGCTGTATCCGGGGCGCATCGACCTGGGCCTGGGCCGCGCGCCGGGCACCGACCCCGTCACCATGCGCGCATTGCGGCGCGACCGTGTCGAGACCGAGGCCGACTTCCCCCGTGACGTGACGGAACTGCAGCAATTGCTGGCGCCGGCCCAGCCCGGCCAGCGCCTCGTCGCCACGCCCGGCGCCGGCACCCGGGTGCCGATCTGGCTGCTCGGCTCGAGTCTGTTTTCCGCGCAACTGGCCGCCGAGCGCGGCCTGCCCTATGCCTTCGCCTCGCATTTCGCGCCACGGCTGCTGATGCAGGCGCTGGACCTGTACCGCAGCCGGTTCCGGCCGTCGGCCGTGCTCGACAAGCCCTACGCCATGATCGGCGTGCCGCTGATCGCGGCGCCCACGGACGAGGAGGCCGAGTACCTGGCCAGCAGCACCTACCAGCGCGTGCTGGGCATCCTGACCGGCCAGCGGGGCCGCCTGCCGCCGCCGGTGGCCCACTATGCGGCGCAATTGGACGAGCGCTCGCGCGCCGCCATCGGCGACTTCCTCGCCGCCGCCGTGATCGGTGGCCCCGAGACGGTACGCGCCGGCCTGCAGGCCTTGGCGCGCACCACCGAAGCCGACGAGTTCATGCTGGTGTGCGACGTGTACGACCCCACGCTTCGCCTGCGCTCGCTGGACATCGCCACCGCCGTCCGCGCCGGTCACCTGCCGAACAAAGTCATCTTTGATAGCAAACAATGACCATTTGACGCTGGAGAACGGCAAATATTGTCGATATTTCGCCTGCTCGGGAGCGCGCCGACGGCCACCTCCCGCGCCAGGCCCGGAACGCAGTGACCGGGCGCCACCGGGCGCCGACGCCCGAGGGTAATTCCGCGTGACATCCGGAACCGTGCCGGGAGAAAGTGGCGCTTTGCACCACAAGCGACGACTCCCATGCCCTCCAAAACACTGATTCTCGACCAGGTTTACGACCACGAAGCCCGCCTCGCTGACCGCGTGTACCTGACCCAGCCGCTCGGTGGCGGCCAGGTCCAGGACTACACCTGGGCCCAGACGATGGACGAAGCGCGCCGCATGGCGGCCCATCTGCGCCACCTGCAGATTGAACCCGGGGCGCGAATCGCCATCCTGTCCAAGAACTGCGCGCATTTTTTCATGGCCGAACTGGCCATCTGGATGGCCGGTGGCACCACGGTGGCCATTTTCCCGACGGAGACGGCCGAAACGATCCGCTACGTGCTGGAGCACAGCGGCGCCAGCCTGCTGTTCGTCGGCAAACTCGACGCGTGGGAATCCCAGGAGGCCGGCGTGCCCGCAGGCCTGCCC
>JAEWVY010000004.1 GCA_023396625.1 Pseudomonadota bacterium
ACGCCCTGGCCCTGATCGGCCTGTTCAACGTGTTTGGCACCTACGCCGCGGGGGTGCTCGGGCAGAAGCTGGCCAAGCGCAAGATCCTCGCCTTCATCTACCTGGCACGCTCGGTCGTGATCGTCACGTTCCTGCTGGCCCCACTTTCCCCCATGAGCGTCTACATCTTTTCCGCGGTCATGGGATTGTTGTGGCTGTCCACCGTCCCGCCGACGAATGCGGCGGTGGCACAGATCTTCGGCGTGGCGCACCTGTCGATGCTGGGCGGCTTCGTGTTTTTCAGCCACCAGATCGGCAGCTTCATGGGCGTGTGGCTGGGGGGTTACCTCTACGACCGCACCGGAAGTTACGACATCGTCTGGCTCATCGCCATTGCCCTGGGACTGTTCGCGGCGCTGGTGAATCTGCCCGTCAACGAACGGCCCATCGTCCGCCCGGCCCGTGGCCACGCCACCGGGGCCGCCTGACCGCGGCCGGCGACACCATGCCGCCCCGGCAAAAGCTCACCGCCCATGCCATCGTGCTGGTGGCATTGCTTGGCGTCTTTGCGCTCTACACACGGGCAGATTTCCTGGTGAACCTGGCGGATCAGCTCTGGAGCTGTTTCTGAGAAAATTTTGAGCTTTTTAGCCAGTTTCCAGCGTCGAATGGACCTCATATGCTATGAATAACATAGAACCCATGGCCCGCGACACGCGCCCGGCGCATGGCCGCGAGGCCCCGTCTGCCTGGGTGCGCCGCTGGGCTTCGCTGGTGCGCCCCAAAGGGCGCGTGCTCGACATCGCCTGCGGCAACGGCCGTCACACGCACTGGTTCGCCGACCTGGGACACCCCGTGACCTGCGTCGACCGCAACGCCGAAGCCCTCCACGCCGTGCGCGCCGGCGCGACCACGGCGCCGGTGGACGCGGTGCTGGCCGACATCGAAAACGGGCCCTGGCCATTCGAGGGGGCGGCTTTCGACGCGGTGGTCGTGACCCACTACCTCTGGCGCCCGCTGTGGCCGCAAATCCTGCGCAGCGTGGCACCGGGCGGTGTGCTGCTGTACGAGACCTTTGCCGCCGGCAACGAGACCGTGGGCCGGCCGTCGCGCGCCGACTTTCTGCTCCAGCCCGGCGAACTGCTGTCCGTCTGCCAGGGTGCCGTCGACGGCCGGGCGCTGCGCATCGTCGCCTATGAGGACGGCTTCCTCTCCAGCCCGCCACGCTTCGTGCAGCGCGTGGCGGCGGTGCGCGCGCAGCCCGGCGAAGTGGCCCGCTACCCGCTCGCCTGACAGGCCGCACGCCACGGCCCGCCGCGCCGTTAGAATGCCCTTTTTTGTTCACTCGCGCGGACATGACATCCAATTCCGGCCCGATCACGGGCAGCATCCCGGCCCTCGTCACCCCCATGCTCGAAGACGGCGGCGTGGATTACGCCGCCTTGCGCCGGCTGATCGACTGGCACATCGCCGAGGGGACCGACTGCATCAGCGTGGTGGGCACCACGGGCGAATCCCCGACGGTCAATGTCGAGGAACACTGCGAGATCATCCGCGTCGCGGTGGCACAGGCCGCGGGCCGCGTGCCCGTCATGGCCGGCTGCGGTGCCAACTCGACCGCCGAGGCCATCGAACTGGCCCGCTTTGCCAAGGACGTCGGCGCCGACTGCCAGCTGCAAGTCGTGCCGTACTACAACAAGCCCACGCAGGAAGGCCAGTACCGGCATTTCAAGGCCATCGCCGAAGCCACGGGCGACCTGCCCATCGTCCTGTACAACGTGCCCGGCCGCAGCGTGGCCGACATGGCGCACGACACCGTGCTGCGCCTGGCGCAGGTGCCGGGCATCGTCGGCATCAAGGAAGCCACAGGCAACATCGAGCGCGCCCAATGGCTGATCCGCGAAGTGCCCAAGGGCTTCGCCGTGTATTCCGGCGATGACCCGACCGCGGTCGCCCTGATGCTCTGCGGCGGTCAGGGCAACATCAGTGTGACGGCCAATGTGGCCCCCAGGCTGATGCATGAGCTGTGCGTGGCCGCCATGGCCGGCGACGTGAAGCGGGCCATGGAAATCCAGTTCCAGCTGATGCCCGTGCACAAGGCGCTGTTCGTCGAAGCCAACCCCATCCCCGTCAAGTGGGCCCTGGCCCGCATGGGGCGGTGCGGTGGAACGCTACGCCTGCCGCTCACACCGATGTCCTCCGCCCTCGAATCGACGGTCGAGGCCGCGCTGCGCGCCAGCGGACTGCTCTGACCCTTTTGCCAACCCAGAGGAACCTTTTCGTGAAGCAATCTGCAACTACGGGTCTGCGACTCGGCGCCCTGGCCCTCACCGTGGCGCTGTCGGGCTGCTCGGTGCTCGAAGGCGACAAGATCGATTACAAGAGCGCGCGCAAAGCGGCTTCGCTGGAGGTGCCGCCTGACCTGACCCAGATTTCGCGCGAATCGCGCTACGTGGTTCCCGGCGCCCCGGTGACGGCCAGCGGCTACAAGGTGGGACAGGCCAATCAGGCCGCCACAGGCAATGTGGCCGCCCAGGCCCTGGGTGACGTGCGCATCGAGCGCTCGGGCAACCAGCGCTGGCTGGTGGTCAATCGCAACCCCGACCAGCTCTGGGACCCGGTGCGCGATTTCTGGCAGGAAAACGGCTTCCTGCTGGCCATTGACCAGCCCCGGATCGGCATCATGGAAACCGACTGGGCCGAGAACCGCGCGAAGATTCCTCAAGACTTCATTCGCGGCACCCTCGGCAAGCTGCTCGATTCCGTGTACTCCACCGCGGAGCGCGACAAATTCCGCACCCGGCTGGAGCGCAACGCCTCCGGCGGAACGGAGATCTTCATTTCCCACCGCGGCATGATCGAGGTCTACACCAACAGCACGCAGGAAAATACCCAATGGCAACCACGCCCGGCTGATCCGGAGCTGGAGACCGAATTCCTGCGCCGCCTGATGGTCAAGCTCGGCGTCGCACAGGAGCAGGCCAAAGCCCTGGCGGCAGCCGGCACCGCCCCCGCGGGCGCACGCCTGACCACGGTGGCGGGCGCGCCCGTGGTGCAACTCGATGACGGCTTCGACCGCGCATGGCGTCGTGTCGGCCTGTCGCTGGACCGCACCGGATTCACCGTGGAGGATCGGGACCGCAGCCAGGGCATCTATTTCGTGCGCTATGTCGAACCCGATGCCGGCAAGAAGGAGACCGGCTTCTTCGGCAAGCTGTTCGGATCCAAGAGCGCCGAAGCAGCCCCCGTGAAGTACCGCGTCGTCGTTCGGGCCGCCGGCAGTGCCAGCATGGTCTCGGTGCAAAGCGCCGGCGGCGCCAGCGACAACTCCGCCACCGCCCAACGCATCCTCAAGCTGCTCGCCGACGATCTGAAATAGGCGCCAGCGCGGGCCCGGTCTCGAATGCTTCGATTCAGGAGCCTGGGCAGCGGCAGCTCGGGCAATGCCACCGTGGTGGAGGCTACCGCGGGCGTCAGCACGACGCGACTGCTTGTCGACTGCGGCTTCAGCCTGCGCGCGCTGGACGGCCGCCTGGCCAGGGCCGGCCTGGACGCCCGGCAGATCGACGCCATCTTCATCACCCACGAGCACAGCGATCACCTGGGGTGCGTGCGCGCCCTGGCCCTGCGCGAGCGGATTCCGGTGTGGATGAGTCATGGCACCTGGCTGGCCAGCGGCGCCGCCGACTTCGACGGCCTGTTGCGCGTGGCGGCCCATGGCACCCCCGTTGACCTGGGGGCACTGCGCCTGCACCCGTTCACCGTGCCGCATGACGCACGTGACCCGCTGCAACTGCATTGCACCGATGGGGCCACCCGTTTGGGCATCGTCACCGACCTGGGCCATGCCAGTGCCGAAGTGGCCGCGCAACTCGCCGGCTGCCACGCGCTGCTGCTCGAATGCAACCACGACCTGGACCTGCTCGCGGCCTCCAGTTACCCCCCCTTCCTCAAACGACGCGTGGGCGGCCCCCACGGCCATCTGGCCAACGCCGACGCCGCCACGCTGGCGCGAACGCTGCAACATCACGGGCTCGGCCCCGTGGTGGCCGCGCACCTGAGCGCGCGAAACAACCGCCCGGACCTGGTCAGGGCTTCGCTGGCTGCCGCACTGAACAGATCACAGGCGGAAATTCCCGTCGCGGACCCCGTGCTGGGCTCGCCGTGGGTGCAGGCCTGATCCATCCACAAAAGCAGCGGGGCATCCCTCGGTCGGTACAGGCCCGCACAAATAAAAAAAGCCACCTTGCGGTGGCTTTTTTTTCGCGA
>JAEWVY010000250.1 GCA_023396625.1 Pseudomonadota bacterium
TGCTCATCCCCATGTCCTTGAGGGCCCGCGCGGCCAGCGCACTGCGCCAGCCCGCGCCGCAGAACAGGATGTACTCCTTGCCCTCGTCGCCGAACACCGGTTTGTAGTAGGGGGAGGCCGGGTCCACCCAGAACTCCAGCATGCCGCGCGGCGCGTTGACGCAGCCGGGCACCGTGCCCTCGCGCTCGAGTTCGCGCACGTCGCGGATGTCGACGAACTGGGTCTTCGGATCGTCCAGGCGCTCCCGGACCTGGGCCACGCTGTACGTGGTGATCTGCGCATTCGCCTCGTCGACGAGTTGGCGGAAGCCTTTGGTGATGGGCACAGGTCTCTCCTTTGCTGTTGTTGGCGCGCTTCACAGCGCACGCTGGATGATGATCTTCTGCACGTCCGACGTGCCTTCATAAATCTGGCAGACGCGCACGTCGCGGTAGATGCGCTCCACCGGGAAGTCGCTCACGTAGCCGTAGCCGCCCAGGGTCTGGAGGGCCGTGCTGCAAACGGCCTCGGCCATTTCGCTGGCGAAGAGCTTGGCCATGGCCGCCTCCTTCAGGCAGGGTCGGCCCGCGTCGCGCAGAACGGCGGCATGCCAGATGAGCTGCCGCGCGGCTTCAAGCTTCGCCGCGCAGTCGGCCAGGCGAAATCCCACGGCCTGATGATTGAAGATGGCCGTGCCGAAGCTCTCACGTTCCTTGGCATAGGCGATGGCCACATCAAGCGCGCTGCGCGCCATGCCCACGCTCTGCGCGGCGATGCCGATGCGTCCGCCCTCGAGGGCGGACAACGCGATTCTGTAACCCTCGCCCTCTTCGCCGATCCGGTTTTCCACCGGAATGCGACACTGGTCGAAGTTGATCTGCGCGGTGTCGCTGCTGTGCTGCCCAAGCTTGTCCTCCAGGCGTGCCACGAGGTAACCCGGGGTGCGCGTCGGCACGATGAAGGCGCTCATGCCTTTCTTGCCCGCGCCCTTGTCCGTCACGGCGATGACGATGGCCACGTCCCCGTTCTTCCCGCTCGTGATGAACTGCTTGACGCCATGGATCACGTACGCATCGCCCACCCTGGTCGCCGTGGTGCGCAACGCCGACGCGTCCGAGCCGACGTGGGGTTCGGTCAGGCAGAAGGCGCCGAGCATCCGGCCCTGCGCCAGCGGCGTGAGCCACCGCTGCTTCTGCGCCTCGCTGCCGTAGCGCATGAGGATGGCATTGACGGGGCAGTTGGTGACACTGATCGCCGTGCTGGTGCCGCCATCGCCCGCGGCGATCTCCTCCAGCACCAGCGCCAGCGTAAGGTAGTCGAGGTTCGCGCCACCGTATGCCTCGGGCACGCAGATGCCGTAGGCGCCAAGTTGGGCCAGGCCCTGGTGCGCCTCTTTCGGAAAGTGGTGGGTCTTGTCCCAGTGCGCGGCATGGGGCCAGAGCTGCTCGCTCGCAAAGGCGCGCACCGCGTCGCGGATCATTTCCTGGTCTTGGGTCAGCAACATAAGGCGTCGTCCGTCTGAATCTAGGGCATCACAAAATCAACATCACCGCGTGGCCGCTTCACCACGCGTCCGTCCGGCGGCCATCATGGTGCAGCAGCCGGCCGGCGTCGTTCGCCGTGGCGGTGGCCAGCACCGCGCGCAGGCCGCGCACGCTGTCGGACAGGGCCACCGGGGCGGTGTCACCCCCCATGTCGGTACGGACCCAGCCGGGGTCCAGCGCCACGAAACGGGCGCGGGGATAGTCGTGCCGGGCGCTCTGCACCGCCATGTTGAGTGCGGCCTTGCTCGTGCGATACAGCCAGGCGTTGCTGGCCGGCACGCCACCGATCAGGCTCATCGCGCTGGAAAGAAAGCCAAAAACCCCGCCGGCATCCTCGACCCACGGCGCCACCTGGGGAATGACCTGCATCGCCCCCAGCACATTGGCGTGCATCACCCGGTCGAAAGCCTCCCGGGTCGGGGGGCTGAGCGCGTTGCCGCGATCCATGACGCCCGCCACATAGAGGGCGACATCGAGCTTTTCACCATCGAGCCGCCACGCCAGCCCACTCACGCTGGCCGGATCGGTCACATCGACCCGCAGGGGTTCCGCCCCCAGGTCCCGCAACCGCGTCAGACCCGCGTCGTCACGCGCGGTGGCGATCACACGCGCGCCGTCGGCCCGGTACTGGCGCACCAGCTCCAGGCCGATGCCCCGCGACGCCCCGATGACCAGCACGGTGCTCACTGGCGTACCTTCGCCTCGCGGGCTGCGGTGCGAGCTTGCCTGGGGCGGCCCATCGCGGCAGGCATGGCGCCCCCATGTTCGCCCACTGCGTGTGGCGCGCTGCCCCCCGAGGGGGCCTTCGCGCCTTGGAGCGGTCCGGCGTCGCTCAGTGGAGCACCTTCGCCCTCGCGGGCTGCGGTGTGAGCTTGCTTGGGGCGGCCCATCGCGGCGCTCATGCCGGTTGATGGCAGGCCACGCACAGCTTGTTGCCGTCCGGGTCGCGGAAGTACGCGCCGTAGTAATGCGCGTGGTACTGAGGGCGCAGGCCGGGTGGCCCTTCGCAGGTGCCGCCCCACGCGAGGGCCGTGGCATGGACCGCGTCCACCGTCGCGCGGTCCGCCGCGGCGAAGGCCACCGTCTGACCATTGCCTGGGTGATGGGGCTGCCCGTCGAATGGATGACAAATCACGAAAAACGGCCGTTGCCCCTGCGGGTTGTGCCATCCCGCCCAGGGCTTGGCGGGCTCGCAGAAGCGCATCGCCAGCCCCAGGCCCGCCATCACGGGCCGGTAAAAGGCCAGCGCCCGGTCGAAATCGGTCACGCCGATGAACACATGGGAAAACAAGGCAGGCCTCGCGTCACGCCGCCAGACTCAGCACAGCTCCAGGGCCACGGCCGTGCCCTCGCCGCCGCCGATGCACAGCGTGGCCAGCCCGCGCTTCTTGCCGCGGGCCCGCAGGGCATGGATCAGCGTGACCAGGATGCGCGCGCCGCTGCAGCCGATGGGGTGCCCCAGGGCGCAGGCCCCGCCGTTGACGTTGACGATGTCGTGCGATACATCCAGGTCCTTCATCAGCGCCATCGGCACCACGGCGAAGGCTTCGTTGATCTCCCACAGGTCCACATCGCTCACGGACCAGCCGGCCTTGGCCAGCGCCTTCCGGCTGGCGCCGATGGGCGCGGTGGAGAACCATTCCGGCGCCTGGGCGTGCACGGCGTGGCTGACGATGCGCGCCAGGGGAGCGCAGCCCAGCTTCCGCGCCGTGCTTTCCTTCATCATGACCAGCGCGGCGGCGCCATCGTTGATGCTGGAGCTGCTGGCGGCGGTGATGGTGCCATCCTTCTTGAACGCGGGCTTGAGCGAGGAAATCTTGTCGAGCTTCACGCGGCCTGGCCCCTCGTCGATGGAGACCGTCACCTCGCCGGCCCGGCCCTTGACGGTGACAGGGGTGATCTCGGCGGCAAAAGCGCCACCTGCGGTCGCCGCCTTGGCGCGCTGGACGCTGGTCGTGGCGAAGGCGTCCTGCTGCTCGCGAGTGAAGCCGTACTTGGCTGCGCAGTCCTCGCCGAAGGTGCCCATGGCCCGACCGGGTTCGTAGGCGTCCTCGAGGCCGTCGAGCATCATGTGGTCGAAGATCCGGTCATGGCCGATGCGGTAGCCGCCGCGCGCCTTGGGCAGCAGATAGGGCGCATTGGTCATGCTCTCCATGCCGCCGGCCACCAGCACCTGGGCCGAGCCGGCCAGCAGCATGTCATGGGCGAACATCGCCGCGCGCATGCCCGAGCCGCACATCTTGCTCAGCGTGACGGCCCCCGCGCTTTGCGGCAGCCCGCCCTTGAGCGCCGCCTGTCGCGCCGGGGCCTGGCCCTGGCCGGCCATGAGACAGTTGCCGAACAAGACCTCTTCGACCTGATCGGGCGCGATGCCCGCGCGCGCGACAGCGGCGCGGATGGCTGCGCCGCCGAGGTCATGGGCAGCCAGACTGGCGAAGTCGCCCTGGAAGCTGCCCATGGGCGTGCGCGCGGCGCTGACGATGACAATGGGGTCGTGCATGTGGAGTCCTTTCTGGTCGATGGCAGGTTTTTGAATAGAAATCCCGGTTTTCCAGCGTCAATAGGTCATTTATTGCTATATTTTCATGACTTCCATCAGATCGACGACGCCACGCGCGCGTCGGTCGCGCGGGTGTGGAAGCGCTTTTCCTGCTCGTAGGGAAACACGTCGTACACGTGGCCCTGAAGAATGCGTTCCTTGTGGCTCTGCCAGAACGCGACGTCCAGCAAATCGGCGTGGTGCTTCATGAACACGTCGCGGACCGCCGGGTTGCCCAGCAGGAAGGGGCCGAAAGTTTCGGGAAACACGTCGTGCGGGCCGACGCTGTACCAGATCTCCCCGGACATTTCGTCCTCCTCGTTGCGCGGCGGCGGCACGCGGCGGAAGTTGCAATCAGTGACGTATTCGATCTCGTCGAAGTCGTAGAACACGACCTTGCCGTGGCGCGTGATGCCGAAGTTCTTCCACAGCATGTCGCCGGGGAAGATGTTGGCCGCCACCAGATCCTTGATGGCGTTGCCGTACTCGATGACGGCGCGGTTGAGCTGCTGCAGCGCGCGGCTGTCGGCCGGAGTGGCCTGCAGCGTGTCGAAGGCCTCCTGCAGGTAGATGTTCAGCGGAATCATGCGCCGCTCGATGTAGACG
>JAEWVY010000149.1 GCA_023396625.1 Pseudomonadota bacterium
GGTCAACACGCCTTCCTGGATGATGACGTCACTGACGGATTGACCGTCCTTGATGACGCTCATCTTGTTGCGCGTCTTGCGGTTGAGCGCGTCGAGTTCCTTCACGTCGCGCACCATCATGATGCCCATGCCGTAGGTGCCGTTGTCGGCCTTGACGACGGCAAAGGGTTTCTCGTTGATGCCGTATTCCTTGTATTTGCGGCGGATCTTGGTCAGCAGGGCGTCCACGTTGCTGCGCAGGCACTCCAGCCCCGCCCCCTCGGAAAAGTTGACCTCGCCGCACTGATTGAACATCGGGTTGATGAGCCACGGGTCGATGCCCAGCAACTTGCCGAAGCGTTTGGCCACTTCCTCGTAGCTGCGGAAGTGATGGCTCTTGCGCCGCACGCTCCAGCCCGCATGCAGCGGCGGTAGCAGATACTGCTCGTGCAGGTCCTCGAGAATGCCCGGCGCGCCGGCCGACAGGTCGTTGTTGAGCAGGATGGTGCAGGGGTCGAAGTCCTTCAGTCCCACGCGGTACTGGCCGCGGGTCACCGGCTCCAGCGTGATCTGCTCGCCACCGGGCAGATCGATCACGGTGCTGGCCTTGATCTCCGGGTTGATCGAGCCGATGCGCACGTTCAACCCGGCCATCTGGAAGATGCGGCGCAACTGCGCCACGTTGCTCAGGTAGAAGGTGTTGCGCGTGTGGTTCTCGGGAATGATCAGCAGGTTCTTGGCCTCGGGGCAGATTTTCTCGATGGCCGCCTGGGCCGCCTGCACCGCCAGCGGCAGCATCTCCTGCGTGAGGTTGTTCCAGCCGCCCGGGAACAGGTTGGTGTCCACCGGCGCGAGCTTGAAGCCGGCATTGCGCACGTCCACCGAACTGTAGAACGGTGGCGTGTGCTCCATCCACTCCAGGCGAAACCAGCGCTCGATGGCCGGCATGGAGTCGAGAATGCGTTGTTCGAGTTCGTTGATCGGGCCTGTGAGCGCCGTGATGAGATGGGGAACCATGCGAAACCCTTGTAAGTCGCGATGTCAGGTCGATTTTAGGAAATGGGGATGACAGCTGGCTTCGCAAGCCGTCTGCCATCACGCAGCGCAAAAATTTTCCCGCTTCAGCCGCGCACTTCGCCCTCGCCGAGCACGATGTACTTCAGCGAGGTCAGGCCCTCGATGCCCACGGGGCCGCGGGCGTGGAACTTGTCGGTGCTGATGCCGATTTCCGCGCCCAGCCCGTATTCGAAGCCGTCGGCGAAGCGCGTGCTGGTGTTGACCATCACGCTGGCCGAGTCCACCTCGCGCAGGAAGCGCTGGGCGTGCAGGTGGTCGCGCGTGAGGATGGCGTCGGTGTGGTGCGACGAGTAGTGGTTGATGTGGGCGATGGCTTCGTCCACCCCGGCCACCACCTTGATGTGGATGATGGGCGCCAGGTATTCCTCGTACCAGTCCTGCTCGGTCGCGTCCTTGAGGTTCGCGGCCGGCACCGCCGCGCCCAGGATCGCCTTCGCTTCGGCATCGCAGCGCATCTCCACGCCCTTGGCCGCGTACACGGCGCCGATGCGCGGCAGGAACTGCGCGGCCACGCCGCGCGCCACGAGCAGGCCTTCGCTGGCGTTGCAGGGGCTGTACTTCTGCGTCTTGGCGTTGTCGGCCACCTTCACCGCCATATCGAGGTCGCAGGGGTCGTCCACGTAGGTGTGGCAGTTGCCGTCCAGGTGCTTGATGACGGGCACCTTGGCATCGCGGCTGATGCGCTCGATCAGGCCCTTGCCGCCGCGCGGGATGATGACGTCCACGAATCGCGGCATCGCGATCAGCTGGCTCACGGCCTCGCGGTCGGTGGTGGGCACCAGTTGCACGGCGTCGGCGGGCAGGTCGCTGTCGCGCAGCGCCTGCTGCACCAGCGCGGCCAGCGCCTTGTTGGACTCGATGGCTTCCGAGCCGCCACGCAGGATGCAGGCGTTGCCGCTCTTGATGGACAGGCTCGCGGCCTCGATGGTCACGTTGGGCCGGCTCTCGAAGATCATGCCGAACACGCCGATGGGCACGCGCATCTGTCCCACGCGGATGCCGCTGGGCTGCTGCTTCATGCCGATGATCTCGCCGATCACATCGGGCATGGCGGCGAGCTGCTCGCAGCCCAGCGCGCAGGTTTCGATGACCTGGGGCGTGAGCTTGAGCCTGTCCACCATGGGCGCGGACAGGCCCGCTGCCGTGGCACGCGCCAGATCGACCGCGTTGGCGCGTTGCAGCGCGGGGGCGTTGGCACGCAGCAGGGCGGCCAGCCGGCGCAGCGCCGCGCTTCTGACCGCCGCGGGCGATCGGGCCATGACGACGCAAGCCTGGCGGGCTTGCAGGCCCAGGGTCTGGAGGGTCTCGGCAATGTTGAGCGCGTTCATGCCGTTATTGTCGGTCCATTCCCGTCCCCATGCCGGCGGCGGCGCGCGCGGGCGGCGGGCGGCAGGCGCGGGTCAACCGCATCGCCAGCCGGTGCAGCGCCTGCCAGCCCGTGGCGGGCCAGTCCGCCACTTTCAAGCCCTTGACGATGCCGTCCACCGTGTGCGCGTCCTGCAGCAGGCCATTCAGCGCCTCCGGAGACAAGCGGGGCAGCACGCGCTCGAACAGCCGCTCGCGCGGCCCCCAGATGCGCTGCTCGCGCAAGGCCACGGGCAGGGGCCGGCCCGCGGTCATCGCGTCTTTCACGCGCTTGAGCGCGCGGATGTCCTCGGCCAGCGCCCAGTGCACCAGCACCTCGGCTTCGCCTTCGGCCTGCAGGCCGTCGAGCATGCGCTGCACGCGCGCCACCTGGCCCGTCAACACGGCCTCGGACAACTTGAACACGTCGTAGCGCGCCACGTTGAGCACCGCACTTTCGAGTTGCTCGAAGCTCAGCTCGCCCGGCGGGTAGAGCAGGGCCAGCTTCTGGATTTCCTGGTGCGCGGCGAGCAGGTTGCCTTC
>JAEWVY010000196.1 GCA_023396625.1 Pseudomonadota bacterium
GCCCTGGCACTGGAGGCTGTCCAGCCGCGCCGGTGTGTGCTCGAACAGATTGGCGGAGACGAACACGATGGGCAGCCGCGACGCGGGCATCAGGTCGCGCAGCAGGGCGGCCGTCTGCCAGCCGTCGAGATCGTCCATGGCGATGTCCAGCAGCACCAGGTCGGGCGGCTGGCGCTGCACGATCTCCAGGCATTCGCGGCCGCTGGCGGCTTCCATCAGCGTGAAGCCCAGCGGCAGCAGCAGTCCGGCCAGCAGCTGGCGTTGCAGAGGCTGGTCGTCCACCACCAGCAGGGTGCGCCTCGGGGCGAGATAGCCGATCACCGAGCGCAGCGCCGGCGCGCGGGGGGGCGGGTGCGCGGGATCGGACGACACGTCCGGCAGGTAGAGACGCACGGTGAAGGTGCTGCCCTGCCCGGGTGTGCTCGTCAACGTCAGCTGGCCGCCCATGAGTTCGGTCAGCAGGTGGGTGATGGTCAGACCCAGGCCGGTGCCTGCCTCGCTCGTGCGGCGCCCCGCGCTGCCCCGCTCGAACGGCAGGAAGATGCGCTCCTGGTCCTGAGGCACGATGCCCATGCCGGTGTCGATCACTTCGATGCGCGTGACGTGCTGGCGAAAATCCAATCGCAATAGCACCTCGCCCTGTTCGGTGAACCGGATGGCGTTGGACAGCAGGTTGATCAGGATTTGGCGCAGCCGCCTGGCGTCCGCGCGGATGCGGCTGGGAGCCTGCCCCTCGATCTGCACCATGAAGCGCAGGCCCTTGCTCTGGGCCTGCGGACGCAGCATGCCCTGCACGTCTTCCAGCAACTCGGCCAGGGACAGCGGCACAGGGTCGAGCCGAAGACGCCCAGCCTCGATCCGGGCCAGCTCGAGCGATCCGTCGATCAGCGCGTGCATGTGCTGTCCACTGTGATGCATGGTGGTCACGCAGTCGCGGATCCAGCCGTCGATTCCGGGATCTTTCAGCAGGATTTGCGTGTAGCCGAGAATGCTGTTCAGCGGCGAACGCAGTTCGTGGGTCATGCCCGCCACGTAGCGGGTCTTGGCCAGGCTGGCCGCCTCGGCGCGGTCGCGCTCGGACTGCAGTTCGGCGTCGGTCCGCCGGTGGGCGTCGATCTCCTGCATCAACAGCTGGGTCTGACGTTCCGATTCATCCTGGGCCAGCCGACGGCTGTCGGTGGCCAGGACGACCCACCACGACCCCACGGCCGCCAGCATGACCAGCAGCGCGTAGACCTTCAGGAAAGGGGTGTAGAGCATTTCGCCCGGGGTGTGCAGGCTTTCCTGGACGTACACCACGCCGATCAGGAACGCCATGATGGCGCTGATGGTCAGCAACACCAGCAGGTACTGGCCGACGCGGAAGTTGATGCGTGCCGCGATGGCCTGGGGGAGCAGGGCGCTCAGCCAGATGCGCAACTGCTCAGCGGCTCGGGCGTTGGTCTTGCAACGATCGTGGCAGCGCGATTCGAGCGAGCAACACAAGGAGCAGATGGGCGCCTGGTAGGCGGGACAGAACGCCATGTCTTCCGACTCGAACGGGTTCTCGCACACCGCGCAGCGCACAGTCTCGCCCGCGCGCCAGGGGGTGGTCGGTGGGCGGGCGAGGTAGTATTTTCCTTGCGTCGTCCAGGCCAGGAGCGGTGAAAGCAGCATCGCCATGCCCAGCGCGATGAAGGGTGAAAAGGCCGCGGCCAAGTCGCCCAGGGCCCCGGCGTAGGCGATGCAGGCCACCCATGCGGCCAGCAGCATGGCGCCTAGCCCGACCGGGTTGAAGTCATAGAGATGGGCGCGGCGGAACTCGATGCCCTTCGGGCTCAGGCCCAGAGGCTTGTTGATCACCAGGTCAGCCACCAGCGCGCCCACCCAGGCGATGGCCACGTTGCTGTAGAGGGCCAGCACTTTTTCCAGTCCGCCGAACACACCCAGCAGCATGAGCAGGGTGGCGATGACCACGTTGAACACCAGCCAGACGACGCGACCCGGGTGGCTGCGCGTGATGCGCGCGAAAAAATTCGACCACGCCAGCGATCCGGCGTAGGCGTTGGTGACGTTGATCTTGACCTGGGAAATGATCACGAACAGCACTGTCAGCGCCACGGCCAGGCCAGGCTGTCCCAGGGCCTTGGTGAAACCGGCCAGGAACATCTGGGTGGGCTCGGCGCTGCGCTCGGGCGGCACCTCGAACTGCATGGCGGCGAAGGCCAGGAAGGCGCCGCCAGCCATCTTGAACATGCCCATGACGATCCATCCGGGCCCCGTGACGAGCACGGCCCCCCACCAGCGCCAGCGGTTCTCGCGTGTGCGTTCGGGGAGGAAACGCAGGAAGTCGACCTGCTCGCCGATCTGGACCACCAGCGAGAAGATCACCGCCGCGGCGGCGCCGAACATCAGCGGGTCGAATTCGCTGCTGCCCGAGCGCAGACCGGAGAGGCCGGAGAAATGGCGGTAGAGCTGAGGCTGGTTCAGACCGATCCAGACGAACGGCAGCAGCAGCAGGAACAGCCACAAGGGCTGCGTCCAGACCTGCAGCCTGGAGATCAGGGTGATGCCGCGCATGGCCAGCGGAATCACCACCAGGGCCGAGACGAGGTAGCAGATGGGCAGTGGCCAGCCGGTGGCCATCTGCACCGCCAGCGCCATGATCACCGCCTCCAGCGCAAAGAAAATGAAAGTGAAAACGGCATAGATCAGCGAGGTGATGGTGGAGCCCAGGTAGCCGAAGCCGGCGCCGCGGGTGAGCAGGTCCATGTCGAGCCCATGGCGCGCGGCGTAGTAGGCGATGGGCAGGCCGGTGAAAAATATCACCAGCCCGACGAGCAGGATGGCCCACATCGCATTGGAGAAGCCATAGTTGATCGCGATGGCGCCGCCGATCGCTTCCAGGGCCAGGAAGGACAGCGAGCCAAACGCGGTGCTGGCCACCCGCCATTCGCTCCATTTGCGGAAGCTGCGCGGCGTGTAGCGCAGCGCGTAGTCTTCCATGGATTCGTCGGCGACCCACGCGTTGTATTCGCGGCGAAAGCCGAAGATTTTCTGCGTCGCGTGGGGATGGGGGTGTTCTGCCGGGGGCATGGCCGAGGCGAAGCAAGAACCGTTCTCGCCGGCCTCCGCGCCCGTCGCCGCGGGGCGTACGTCATTTGACGTATGGGCGGGTCACCGGGGTTTCCCTAATCTGGCGGCCAGTCGGCGTGACGCCGGTTCCTCTGTCAACCCAGTCCCAGGAGTACCCCATGAAGAAGCATTTCTCCGATCCGAACGTGGTCGCCCCCGAAACACCGGACGCCAGCCGCCGGCGCGTGCTGCAGATGCTCGGCGCGGCATCGGTGGTCGGTGTGCCGGCCTGGAGCTTCGGCCAGCCCACGGCCTCGGTCAACACCACCAAACTGGCGGTGACCGACAGCGAGGTGGTCGTGGGCCAGCTGCATTCGGCGACCGGCACCATGGCGATTTCGGAGACCGGGTCGATCCAGGCCGAGCAGCTGGCCATCGACCAGATCAATGCCATGGGCGGCGTGCTGGGTCGCAAGATCAAGGTGATCAAGGAAGACGGCGCCTCCGACTGGCCGACCTTCGCCGAGAAGTCGAAGAAACTGCTCATCAACGACCGCTGCGCCGCCGTCTTCGGGTGCTGGACCTCGGCCTCGCGCAAGGCCGTGCTGCCGGTGTTCGAGAAGGAAAATGGCCTGCTGTACTACCCCACGTTCTATGAAGGCCTGGAGCAATCCAAGAACGTGATCTACACCGGTCAGGAAGCCACGCAGCAGATCCTCTACAGCCTGGATTGGGCGCAGAAGCAGAAGAAAGCCAAGACCTTCTTCCTGATCGGTTCAGACTACATTTGGCCGCGCACCTCGATGAAGATCGCGCGCAAGCACATCGAGAACTTTCAGAAGGGCAAGGTCGTCGGCGAGGAGTACTACCCGTTGGGCAGCACCAATTTCGGCTCGCTGATGAACAAGATCAAGCTGCAGAAACCCGACTGCATCTTCGCCGCCGTGGTCGGCGGCTCCAACGTGGCGTTCTACAAGGCGCTCAAGGCCGCCGGCATCACCGGCGACAAACAGTTGCTCGTGACGCTTTCGGTGACCGAGGATGAAATGACCGGCGTGGGCGGCGAGAACTTCACCGGCTTCTACTCGTCGATGAAATACTTCCAGTCGCTCGACAACGAGAACAACAAGAAGTTCGTCGCGGCATTCAAGGCCAAGTATGGTCCAACCGCCGTGATCGGCGACGTGACCCAGGCCGGTTACCTCGGGCCCTGGCTGTGGA
>JAEWVY010000207.1 GCA_023396625.1 Pseudomonadota bacterium
GAGATGCAGTTGGCTGAACTTGGTGGCTGCGCCGAAACACAACGGCAGCACACCACTTGCCAGCGGATCGAGCGTCCCGGTGTGCCCGGCTTTTTCGGCCCGCAACAGCCACTTGGCCTTCTGCAACGCTTGGTTGCTTGAAAGGCCCAGTGGCTTGTCAAGCAACAGCACCCCATGCACAGGGCGCCGCTGCACCCTGGTGCGTGGCGCGTTCATGTTCAGTTGTCCTTGGCGCGGGAAGAAATCGCTTTGGCAATCAGTGCGTTCATGTCCGCGGCCCGCTCGGTGGTTCGGTCGTAGACAAAGTGCAGCGATGGCACGGTATGAATATGCAGCCGCTTGAAGAGGCCACTGCGCAGGTAACCCGCCGCCGCGTTCAACCCTTCGGCAGTCTCCACCGGATCGCCAGCCAGCACGCTGAAAAACACCTTGGCATGTGCATAGTCCGGGGTCACTTCCACCGCCTGGAGGGTCACCATCCCCACCCGGGGATCCTTGAGTTCACGCGCAATCAACTCCGCCAGATCCCGCTGGATCTGGTCGGCAACGCGAAAACCGCGATTCTGGGGGGCGGATTTTTTCACCATCATGAGCTCTTGTCAGACGTGCAACGGCCGCCACCAACGCCCATCTCGCGGCAGAAAATAGCGCCCAGAATCCAGCGAGAAGGCAACCCGCTCAGCCTTCCCCGTGACACGATGCACGTCAACGAAACCGATATAGCGGGAGTCTTTGCTGTTGTCGCGGCTGTCGCCCAGAACCAGCAATTGGCCCTGAGGGACGGTCACCGGTTCAAAGTCCCGCAGGGAATTGACCGCAGGCAGGCGCGCCACCTCGATGGTCTGCCCCCCCAGTTCCTCACGCCAGACCTCCGCCAGCAGGCGCCCGGCTTCAGTCGGAATTTCGCGCTGCGGTTCAACCAGCGTTCGCGGCACGGCATGGCCATTGATGATGAGTTGATTGTTCCGCATGGCCACGACGTCACCACCGACGGCCACGACCCTTTTGATAAGGTTGACTCCATCCACAGGTGAGTCAAAAGTGACCACATCACCTGCCTTCGGGCTGCGCCAGCGAACGATCTCCCGCAACGTGAAAGGCACGCGCAAGCTGTAGGCCAGCTTGTTCACCACCACACGGTCACCCGCCAGCAGGGTAGGATTCATCGACGACGAAGGCACGTCATTCCAGTCCGCCACCGCCGAACGGAATACAAACATCAGCCCGAGAAAAAGCATGAAGCCTTTGTTCTCGCGCCAGATCTGCCGCGCCTTGCCCATGTCCTTGATGCTCACAGTGTTCTGGCCACTTCCTTGATCTCGAAGAACTCCAGCTGATCACCTTCCTTGATGTCGTTGTAGTTCTTGAGCTTGATACCGCACTCGAAGCCTTCACGCACTTCACGCACGTCGTCCTTCATGCGCTTGAGCGAATCGAGCTCCCCTGTATAGATGACCACGTTGTCGCGCAGCAGGCGGAAATGGGCATTGCGGTTGACCAGGCCGGATGTGACCATGCAACCAGCCACCGTGCCGATCTTGGAGGCCACGAACACCGTGCGGATCTCGGCGGTGCCAATGACTTCCTCGCGCCTTTCGGGGGCCAGCATGCCGGACATCGCCACCTTGAGCTCATCGACTGCGTCGTAGATGATGCTGTAGTAGCGAATGTCAATGCCGTTGCTCTCCGCCAGCTTGCGCGCCCCTGCCTCGGCGCGGGTATTGAAGCCGATGATGATGGCCTTTGAAGCGATCGCCAGGTTGACGTCGGATTCGCTGATGCCACCCACAGCCGCATAGACCAGCTGGACCTTGACCTCGTCGGTCGAGAGCTTGAGCAGCGACGCGGCCAGCGCCTCCTGCGAGCCCTGGACATCGGCCTTGACGATGATGGGCAGCGTCTTGACCTCGCCAGCGGCCATGTCCGCGAACATGTTTTCCAGCTTGGCGGCTTGTTGCTTGGCCAGCTTGGTGTTGCGGAACTTGCCGGCGCGATAGGTCGCGATTTCGCGCGCACGCCGCTCGTCGGCCAGCACCATGAACTCGTCACCCGCCTGGGGCACCTCGGTCAAGCCCTGGATTTCCACCGGAATCGACGGACCCGCAGCCTTGCCCGGCTTGCCGTTTTCATCGAGCATGGCGCGCACTCGACCGAAAGTCTGGCCAGCCAGCACGACGTCCCCGGTCTTGAGCGTGCCGGATTGCACCAGCACGGTCGCCACAGGACCACGGCCCTTGTCCAGTTTCGCCTCGATGACCAGCCCTTTGGCCATGGCGTCGACAGGCGCTTTCAACTCAAGCACTTCAGCCTGCAGCAGCACCTGTTCCAGCAACTCGTCGATCCCTTGACCGGTCTTGGATGATACCGCCACGAAGGGCGACTCACCACCGTATTCTTCCGGCACCACCTCCTCGACCACCAATTCCTGTTTGACGCGCTCCACATTGGCGTCAGGCTTGTCCGCCTTGGTCATGGCCACCACGATGGGCACTCCCGCCGCCTTGGCATGCTTGATCGCCTCCCTGGTCTGTGGCATGACGCCGTCGTCGGCGGCACACACCAGGATCACGATATCGGTGGCCTGCGCGCCACGGGCGCGCATGGCCGTGAATGCCTCGTGGCCCGGAGTGTCCAGGAAGGACACCATGCCACGCGGTGTTTCCACGTGGTAGGCACCAATGTGTTGTGTGATGCCTCCTGCCTCGCCAGCGGCCACCTTGGCACGACGGATGTAGTCCAGCAACGACGTCTTGCCGTGGTCCACGTGACCCATGACGGTCACCACCGGAGCCCGTGGCAGGGCTTCGGCCTGCTGTTGCGACACCTCCTCGTCGGTGAACGCCTCGGGGTCATCGAGTGCGGCCACGAGCGCCTTGTGTCCCAGCTCTTCCACGACGATCATCGCGGTGTCCTGATCCAGCGGCTGATTGATGGTGACCATCTGCCCCAGCTTCATGAGCTGCTTGATCACCTCGGATGCCTTGATCGCCATTTTGTGCGCCAACTCGGCCACCGTGATGGTCTCAGGCACATGCACCTCCAGCACCCGCTGCTCCACCGGAGCGGCCTGCTGGGAAAATTCGGTGCGATCACGTTCGCTGCCACGACGACCCTTGGGCCCGCCGCGCCAGCTGCCCCGTCCCACGCCACCACTGGTGTCACCCCGTGTCGGAATCGCTTTCTTCTTGGCCGGGTCACCCGCCCAACTCGAGGACAACTTGGCCGATTTGACTTCCTTGTGCCCCGCGACACCGGCGCCTGCCGCCGGAGCGGCCGCCCCGGCTCTGGATTGCCCCGCCACGGCCGGCGCACCAGCGGGCTTGTGCAAGGTCCCCTTGATGCCGGGTTTGGCCTCCTGCGGCTTGGCCTCCTCGGGTTTCTTCGCCACGAGAACCCGCTTGGGCGCACTCATCATGGCGCGTATCGCCTCGGCTTCCGCCAGGGCCTTGGCACGGCGTTCATTGAGATCGCGCAGGCGGGCCGCCTCCTCCTCGGCCCGCGCGGCCATCGTTTTTGCTTCGTCCGGCGCGGCAGTCTTGGGCGCCACGAACGTACCTTCATCCACCACGGTCGTCTTTGCCGATTCCGGCGTGGCAGCGGCCTGCGCCGATGCCTGCTTCAGCGCGGCAGCCGCAGCGGCTTCCCGCTCCGCCTGCTCTGCCCGCTCGCGCTCAAGAGCCTCCCGCGCTTCCTGTGCCTCGCGCTGGCGCCGCTTTTCCGCGAGTTCTTCCTCCTGGCGGCGCATCAGCTCGGCCTGCCGGCGGGCCTCTTCTTCGCGACGGGCCAGCTCCGCCTCGTCAATCTGCGGCGCGGATGGCACTTCTGGGCTTGGCACGTCGGCGTGTGAAACCGATGCGGTGGTCAGATCCTCATCACGCTTGACAAAGGTCCGCTTCTTGCGAACCTCCACCTGAATGGTGCGTGCCTTGCCTGTCGCATCCGCCTGCTTGATCTCGCTCGTGGATTTTTTCACCAGCGTGATCTTCTTGCGGTCGGCCGACGAGGTGCCATGGCTGGCCTGGAGGTAGCTCAGGAGCTTTTGCTTGTCCCCCTCGGTCAGCGCGTCGGCAGCGGAGCGCTTGGGCACGCCGGCAGCCCGCAACTGGTCGAGCAGCGTGTCGGTCGATTTCTTGAGTTCACTTGCAAACTCGGCTACGGTGGTACTGGACATATTCGGTTCTCGCCTCCATGACCATTACTCTTGACCCGCGAACCAATGTTCGCGAGCCTTGATGATCAATGCCTTGGCTTCGTCCTCGGACTGGCCGGTGATTGCGACGAGCTCATCAACCGCCAGGTCGGCCAGCTCGTCGCGGGTGTGCACGCCGTGCTCGGCGAGCGTGGCGATCAGTTCGGGGGTGAGGCCTTCGAGATCCCGCAGATCCTGCGAAACCTCCTCGACACTTTCCTCGCGGGCAATTTCAAGCGTCAGCAGCGCATCCTTGGCGCGAGCACGCAGCTCATTGACCGTGTCCTCGTCAAAGCTTTCGATCTCCAGCATTTCCTGGATCGGCACATAGGCCACCTCCTCCAGGCTGGTGAAACCCTCTTCGATCAGGATGTCGGCGATCTCCTGATCCACATCAAGCTTCTCCATGAACAGCGTGCGCGTGGCGCTGGTTTCCTCGGCGTGTTTTTGCGCCGATTCAGCGGCATCCATGATGTTGATCTTCCAGCCGGTCAACTCCGAGGCCAGGCGTACGTTCTGGCCGCCGCGGCCGATCGCGATGGCCAGGTTCTCCTCATCCACCACCACATCCATCGCATGGCGCTCTTCATCCACCACGATGGAGGACACGTTGGCCGGAGCCAGCG